>JANXVQ010000824.1 GCA_025351545.1 Spirosoma sp. | reverse complement strand
TTCAAGCATAATGTTGTGTACCCAGCGACGGTCAACCACTGTGTCGCCATCAGTTGATGCAATAATACCATCTGAACGACCTTGGCTGGTTAATCGTCGGTAGGCTTCGTCCATGAGTAACCGCCGAACCGTACCAATATTTGCTTTGGCGGGCGGCAAATAAATCTGCGCGATGTGTAACGGAAAGTCCGGATATTGATACTGATACCGCAACGCGACTTCGTAAGAATAATCGGTGCAATTGTTCGCCAGTAACAGAACTTCGTAAAGGGCTTTATCTAGTGGTAAATCATTGGAATCCTGTTGGTTGCGGAGAGCATCCAGCGTATTAATTAAATGATGAGCCTCATTTCTTACCGGCACAATTACACTCAATTGTAAGTGAGGGCCGGGCGATGTCGTATTAAATAAATAGCTATTTATGGACGTGCACTCCAGTTCCCCGGTATTGGTCTGCATATCATTGCCCGTGACTCAAATGACTAAGTTTTCATATAGACCCGGCATTGACTACAACCACAGGGATGGATGATTGTTGCGGATCTAGTGAAGTTGTTCAGGAACGGTATCAGACCAGTTTTCCGTGTCCGAAACGAGCTTGCAATTTCCTGAAACCTAGTACGCAAAGCGTGGCAGACAGTACACCAATTCCGGTTCCGGCCAATACGTCGAGTGGATAATGAGCCGCTACATAAATTCGGCTGTACGATATAACAGAGGCCCATAGAAATGCCCATTTTAGCCAGGAATGTTGTTTGCCCGGCAATAGCCAAAGGCTGGTGGCTAAGGCGAATGTGGTGGCCGCGTGCGAGGATACGAACCCATACTGACCACCGCATTCGAGCACTGGATGAATCAGCTTTTGTAGAGCTAACTCATGGCATGGCCGCAACCGGTGGGTGAGGGGTTTTATTACTGAGGAGGCTACTTGATCGCCGAGAGCAACCGCAGCGATTATCGTTAACAGAACCCCGACCGCTTGCTTACGGTATCGGTATATTAACCAGCCCACAAGCAGCGCATAAAATGGAATCCAGCTATTTCGCTCCGTAATCCAGATCATGATTGGATCAAGCCAGGGCGTATAATGTCCATTGAGCCAGAGGAATAGAGTGGTGTCGAGCCGGTTAAGCGTATCAATCATGATTACAGTACCAAAAACTGATTTAAATAATTTCGGGCGGTTAGAATGGCGGTCTGAACATCCTCCGGGCTTCCTTCAAAAGCTTTGTCTTCAACCTCAATGCAAACGGGTCCACGGTAGCGCACATCGGTCAGCGCGGCAAAAAACTCCCGCCAGCGTACATCGCCCAAACCCGGTAATTTGGGTGAATGGTATTCCAATGGGTTAGCCATAGTGCCCACACGGTTCAGCTTGTCGCGGTAGAGTTTCACGTCTTTCAGGTGAATGTGGTGCAGTCGGTCGCGATAGTCATAAATGGGCTTTATCTCGTCCATCATCTGCCAGATCAGGTGGCTGGGGTCGTAGTTGAGGCCCAACACCCGTGATGGAATAATCTCGAACATACTGTCCCAGATGGCGGGGGTCGTTGCGAGATTTTTACCACCCGGCCACTCATCATCCGTGAACCACATCGGGCAGTTTTCGATGCCGATTTTCACGTTACACTCCTCAGCTACTTTTACGATAGCTGGCCAGTGTTCGGCATAGGCTTTCAAATTATCGGCTATGCTTAATGATGGATTTCGACCGATAAACGTATTGACAACAGGAACGCCTAGTTTGGCCGCTGCCCGAATAATTTTTTTGATGTGCTCCCGATAAAACTCGGCTTGCTCCGGGTTCGGATCGAGTGGATTCGGATAATAACCCAGGCCCGAAATTGACACATGATAGAGCCGTGTCAGGGTGTGAATCTGATCGACATGCAGGTTGTCAACATCGATATGCGTTACGCCCGCATACCGACGTGCATCGCGGTTCGGCGTTCCGGCTTTGCCGGAGGGCCAGCACATGAGTTCAACACATTTAAACTGGTGTTCTGAGGCAAATTTCAGAACGCTGTTTAAGTCATAATCAGCCAGAATAGCCGAAACAAAGCCGAGGTTGAGCATGTAATAAATGATGAGTTATGAAGCTAATATCCTTTTATGTCGGAAACAGGAGCAATGGATGCGTTGGGACCAACAAGGCCAAATCGCTGGTAAGCCTCGTTTATAATGGCGGCTGTTGATGAGGTGCCCACTCGGGTAACGCCCAGTCTTGTTGCCGCCAGCAATTCATCCAACGTGCGAATACCGCCCGACGCTTTAACCTGAACGCCCGGTCCTATATGATTGAGCATCAGTCGTAAATTGTGTTCAGTAGCGCCTTTGTAGTCGTATTTCCCATCCTGATCTTTTACAAAACCAAAGCCCGTTGAGGTCTTAACGAACTCAACCCCGACTTCGGTACAGATTTCGCAAAGCCGGATCTTGAGGGCATCGTCGGTTAGAAAATCAGTCTCAAAAATAACTTTCAAAATAGCCCCGTATGTCTGACACGCCTGATGAACGGCGCGAATTTCGTCGGTTACATACGGCCAGTCTTCGCTTAGTACTTTACCAATATTTACAACCATATCAATATCGACGGCACCATTTCGGCAAGCTTGTATGGTTTCGGCAACCTTGATCGGTAATGCACTGCTGCCATGTGGAAAGCCAATTACCGTACCAACCCGAACATCGGAACCGTCGAGTAATTCGTTGGCCATCGAAACCGCATACGGCTTGATGCAAACTGATGCTACGCCATAGGTCAACGCCAGTTCGCAGCCCGCCCGGAGTTCGGCATCAGTCAACGTCGGGTGCAGGAGTGCATGGTCAATTAATTTGGCAATCTCTCGTATAGACGTTACAGGCATGTGTATATAGAAAATGGAGGGCTAAGATACGGAATTGTAGGAAGATAATGTTTTGGGAAGGGTTGTGCTGAGACTCCTGACTATTTAATGATACAGACCCTTCTGTCTACTTAAGCGATTCTTGAATGATACTGTTATTCGCGATGAATTGGTGACAGAAACGTTCAGTAAAAATGGCAATAGTCGCCAGGTATTGTCAGGTTTGGTCAACAATTGATAAGCTGTAGGTTGACAAATTCTGATAATACCTGACGACTATCGCCAGATACTTAATGACATACTCAAAGAAACAACTCTACAACACTACTGCGCCAACTTTTACCGCCCACATCGCTAGCCCAACCCGGCTTTTGATCTGTAATCGTTCAAATAAGACTTCCCGGTAGCCATCTACTGTGCGGG
>JANXVQ010000820.1 GCA_025351545.1 Spirosoma sp. | reverse complement strand
AGCGTCGAAAAACGAATTGATTAGCACGGAGTTAGGTAGTTGTAAACCAATGGTACGAATGGTTGTTAGCAAAGTAAGCATTTGTTTGCGTACCTGCACTGGGTTAGCCGCAAATACATCGAGTCCCAGTCGGTGGTACGTATAGATGCCCTCCCGAAAAGGAATCAACTGCTGATTTTGCATATTTTCGATGAGCCAATACCGGTTTCGACGGTCACCACCATTCTGCCAGGCTCCATTTGGCGATCCTTGTTGAGCCAGGTTTGTGATAGAATAGGCGCGTTGCACATATGGATTGCCTCCTTGCTTACTAAAGGTGTCGTAGTCGACCGCCAAAATCACATTGGCATAGAAAGCCAGCATGGAGGTAAGATCGTCCGAAAACTGATTTTCTCGAAAATAAACGGGTGTTGTTGGTAGATACACAAAGTTAAACGCCCGATCAACGTAACTAAAGGTGGTTGTTTCATAGTTTGTCCCATATACCGGACGCGTCACTATAATTTGCGCGGTTGCTTCAAAAACTCCCTGCGTCAGCGATTTCAACAGGTTGATATTTATTGAGCAGTTAATACGCTCTGTAACTGCAAACTGATCGTTGCTCCATCGCCGGTTGTTCATAAACTCGGTAATGATGCCTTTTAGCTGGTTGACATACGAAAAATCAGTTTTTTGCTGCGCAAATAACTGATCAGAATTGATTGTCACCTGGCAGTTCAGTTCCTGCGCCCGCGCTGACCCTATCAGGCAACTTAATACCAGTAAAATTTGTATCGTTTTCATTCTTGCTGACTCTGTGTAATCGCTTGCCTCTTAGAGCGATTGTACAATTAAATTCACTAAATCCTGTGCCACATCATCCTTCAATTTAAGGGCAAATTCATAGGTTCGTTCATCTTTATCAATAACGGTAATCTTGTTCGTGTCGTGCCCGAAACCTGCTCCTGAATCACGAAGTGAATTTAACACAATCCAGTCTAAATTCTTAGCGTAAAGTTTTTTCAATGCATTCTCCCGTTCATTGTCAGTTTCGAGGGCAAATCCCATCAGCAACTGACCCGGTCGTTTTTTTGCACCTAGCGCAGCGGCAATGTCGATGGTTTTGGTCAACTCAAGCGAAAAAACGGTTTCTTTCTTTTTGATTTTTCTGTCGGCGGGGTGAGCGGGTGTATAATCAGCGACGGCAGCACTCAATACAACAATGTCGACATCAGTAAACGCAGCTTGTGTAGCCTCAAACATCTCCTGCGCCGAGCGGACATTAACACGCCGAACAGTGGGAGCGGGGAGGGGCAAAGCCGTTGGGCCACTCACTAAAGTAACATCGGCGCCAGCCTGTGCAAAAGCTCTGGCAATGGCATAACCCATTTTGCCTGTTGAATGATTACTAATGTAACGCACCGGGTCGATTGCTTCCTGGGTTGGTCCCGCCGTTATTACTATTTTCTTGCCTGATAACAGATTTTGTTTGCTGCTTTCGGCCCAGAACGCGCCAAGAATTTGTACGATAGTCTCCGGCTCGGCCAATCGTCCTTCGCCAACCAAACCACTGGCCAGTTCGCCATGCTCGGCCCGAATAATGTGATTACCAAAGGATTCAAGTCGGCGAATATTTTCAGTTGTTGTCGGATGATGGTACATATCGACGTCCATGGCGGGTGCAAAAAAGACCGGACAGCGAGCCGACAGATAAACAGCCGAAAGTAAGTCATCGCAGAAGCCAGTTGCGCAACGGGCTAGTGTATGTGCCGAAGCTGGGGCGATCACGATGGCGTCGGCCCATAGGCCCAACTCAATGTGATTATTCCAGCTTCCATCACCAGAACGGTTGCTTTGCGCATTGATAAAAGTTGATAAAACGGGCCGCTTCGACAGCGTGCTCAACGTTAGTGGCGTAATGAACATCTGTGCTGATTCCGTCATAACTACCTGCACGTCGGCACCAGCTTTTATCAAAAGCCGAACTAAAAGTGCCGCTTTGTAAGCCGAAATACTGCCTGTAACGCCCAGAATAATTCGTTTGCCCGCTACTAACATTGGATTGTTTTGAA
>JANXVQ010000776.1 GCA_025351545.1 Spirosoma sp. | reverse complement strand
CCGGCTGCGACCAACCTGTTTTGGTGCGTGTAGATTTAGAAATGCCAAACGACATCCCACCATCGGCTCGGTACACGTTGATGAGATAGGCCGTTCGTCCATCTGTAGCCATGCCGCTAATGGCATTATCGCCCGTGTTGTTGATAGGTGAACCAATATTGATTGCCTCGCTCCATCCAGCCGGATTACCGCCAACACCTGATTCCAGCGTTGAGTACCAGACATCCTGCCGGTCGGCAGATCCTATATTGGCTTTGTTGAAATTGCGGGTAAAGTAAAGCGTTCGGCCATCGGGCGAGATAACTGGCGCTACTTCCTGCCCCGGCGAATTGACCGTTTTGCCGAGATTTTCTTTTTTAATTTCTTTGGGTGTGTCTTTCGAGATGATAATACGCACCGAAACGGGGTTTATCTCCTCCGAAATGCCAATAGCATCAATTTGATTAAGTCCTTTTAGCGCAGCACCGTTTATCACGACTTTTAGCTGCTGACACAGCAACGCTGAATCTTTCGGGAAAATACGCAGGAGCGGATCGATCCGTGGCTGAATGCTTGTTATTTCGTAAACAATGTGTTCTGCGCCTTTTTCGTCTATGACAATGACGCGTACAACCGCCCCCGGATTTACATTTTCGGCCACAATAATCTGCCGGGCATGCATGGGTTTGGCAAAACCAACCTGAATCCACTCGTCGGCAGTGCCATCAGCATAAAATGGCGCCCAGGCGCAAGGGCTTTCGCCCATTTCGGGTAGTTTGCTGGGTTTACCCAACGCTTGCGAGGCTTTGTATTGTTCGCCATAGGGTTCGCCCTTTTTCTCCGACGATACCCCAACTACTCGACTTGCCCACTGTACGGAGCCAAGGGTTTGCTTTTGAGGTTCAGTCGGGCGAGGCTCGGCGGGTTGCGCTAACCCGCCAAACGAAATAGCTAAAAGACTAATAAAGAAAAGAATACGTTGCGTATGCATAAGATTAAACGCGCTATACATCTGCTATAGGCAGCAAATCCTATTGAAAAAAAAGCAATAGTTTAAAATTGGACAATCTACAGAAAAGCAGCTCATTCGTGATATACAGATGAACCGCTTATTCTTAATTCGTCATAACCCTATATTCCCAGGGCTTCAGTGTTACAATCATGTCCGTCTTCAACTCCACTGGCTGATGGCTGAATACGTCTGTATACGTTCCGGCATAGCCATCACCTCCCAGTCGAACTGTTTTCGGCTGGCTACCTAGATTCAGCAGGACCGTAACGCGATCTGTGTCGCGTTGCCGGTAAAATGCATATACTTTATCATCGTGGTCGGTTGGAATTTTAATCATCCTGCCACCTGCCATTCCATTCCAGAGTGCGCGATTACGGTGTTTGAGTGTTAACAGCGTTTTGAAAAAATCGCTCTTGGCGTAGTTGCCCCAGACGATCGTATCCTTCTCGAAAAAGGCCAGCCGTTTGTTCAGATTAGCTTCCATGCCATTGTAAACCAGTGGCATGCCTTCCAATGTGCTGCTCAATACGATAAACGCATCCGTTGCCGGGCCAAATGATTCGGCGAGTGTACCATTATGCGTGTTTTCGTCGTGATTTTGTGTAAACAACATCTGATAGTACCAAATCGGAAAGCGTTTCTGATTGGCTTCGCGCAGGGAATCAATTTTATCGGCTGTGCGGGCACCCTGAGCAACGGCTTTCATCATACTGTGCATACTCCAGCCGTAGTTCATATTAAAACAACTCTTAAACTGGTTGGGCTCGTCTTCCCATTCCGCCAGCATAAACACCGTCTTTATTTTGTCTAACTGCGGACGGACTTCGGCCCAGAAATCATTCGGTACAAAGCCAGCCACATCACAACGGTAACCGTCGATGCCACATTCTTTAATCCAATACTGCATGGCATCAATCATGCCCTTGCGCATATCAGGATTGTCATAATTCAGATCAGCCACATCGGTCCAGTTGGTCGGTTTGCCGGTTGCCGGGTCGACAGGCATAGTCATCTTACCCTTTATCTTCGTGTACCAGTCCGGGTGCTGTGTTACCCAGACATGATCCCAGCCGGTATGATTTGGCACCCAATCCAGAATGATTCGTAAACCCAGTGCATGCGCCCGGTTCACAAGCGATTTGAAATCGTCCAGCGTACCGTAGGCAGGGTTTACTGATTTATAGTCGGCAATGGCGTAAGGACTACCCAGCGTTCCTTTTTTATTTTTTTGACTGATGGGCCAAAAATGCCACT
>JANXVQ010000943.1 GCA_025351545.1 Spirosoma sp. | reverse complement strand
CAGGAACCGAAAGTGGACCAAAATTATCCCGATTCCATTGGTAAGCAGCGTTGCCATAAATACCTGGCTCTGTCTGGCCGGGTTGCTCAGTCATAGAATCAATTCCTTTTACCCAATCGAAAGCTTTAAATTTAGCCAGTACTTCCTGCGTCATGTTGACTCGGTAACCAACCAGCGTCGACGTTTTGGTCGAGTCATTAAACACCTCAAGCGGTTGCCAGTTAATGAACGGACCCTCGGCCGATTTGAAATCATTAACTATGTCGAATTTCCGAAAAAACCGCTCGTCCAGAACTTCGGTTGTTTTAACAAAGTACATCGTTTCGGATCGGGGTGGCGTTGGAAATGCCTTCCCGTTGATGTAGACTTGCTCACGACGAATCTCTACTACGTCGCCGGGAATACCAATGCACCGTTTAATGAAATTGGTCTTTAAATCGGTTGGGTAAGCGGGTTCTCCGGCTTTAGGCGGTGGGTAATTAAAGACCACGACGTCGCCGTTTTTCACCTTCGTAAAACCGGGGAGTCGATAAATTGGTAGCTGGATGGCCGTACTGAAGGACGGGATATCTGTGCCCCAGATTTTCTGATGCGTTAGCGGAACCTGCAAAGGCGTTTTGGGTGTGCGGCTACCATAATGAAGCTTACTGACAAATAAAAAGTCGCCCACCATCAGGCTATTTTCCATTGAAGGCGTTGGAATGGCATAGGCTTCAAACGTCAGAAATCGAATCAACGTAGCGGCAATAACCGCAAACAGTACCGAATCGAACCATTCCCGGACAGGCGTTTTTTTCTGTTTGAGCGGCTTGCTAACAAGGCTTGTTTTCTTTCTGAACATGACTTGATGATATGAAAATTAAGGGATTGCCTGCTATTGATCATACGATTAGCAGACTAAATAGCCTAATGAATAGGTAAATGAACTATACCTGTCGATAAACTGGTGCCTGTTTTACACGGATGGTCCTATGGATAGATAAAGCGCGCAAGAGTCATAGTATGTGTTTGTCATGATATACGAATTGGTTTACAACGAAAAACGAGTAGTTTTACCGTACATCGTTCATCCTCACGTACATAAGCTACCATGTCTACTCGCAGGACCTTCTTCCGCCAAACCGCAGCCGTAGCAACCGGTGCTCTGACTCTCCCTCAGTTTTTACCCGAAACCTTTGCCCGGCCCGTTCTCTCTGCTGATGTCGGCCTGAAATCGGCCGCCGAATGGGCGCAGGATGAGGATTTCTGGGCTTGGGTGAAGTCTGAATATACCGTATCGCCAACCCTCCTTAACCTCAACAATGGGGGAGTTTGTCCGCAACCGAAAGTGGTGCAGGATGCACATATTCGGTTTTATCAATACTGTAATGAAGCGCCGTCCTATTATATGTGGCGGATTTTAGATCAGGGACGCGAAGCGCTACGCGAAAAACTGGCCGATTTAGGCGGCTGTTCACCCGAAGAAATTGCCATTAACCGCAATGCCACCGAAGGTTTGAATACCGTTATTTTTGGGTTGAATCTAAAGCCGGGTGATGAGGTTGTGCTGACTAAACAGGACTATCCCAACATGCTCAACGCCTGGAAACAGCGTGAAAAGCGTGATGGTATCAAGCTGGTTTTTCTGGACTTAGAATTGCCCAATGAAAACGACGACACTATTGTCGATCAGTATGTTAAGGCATTCACGTCCCGAACGAAAGTGGTACACGTAACCCACATGATCAACTGGATAGGTCAGGTATTGCCCGTTCGGAAAATTGCCAACGAAGCGCACAAACGAGGTATCGAAGTGATTGCTGACGGCGCACATTCGTTTGCCTTATTTGATTTCAAAATTCCTGATCTCGGGGCCGATTATTACGCTACCAGTTTACACAAGTGGCTTTGTGCGCCCTTTGGTAGTGGGATGCTTTACATCCGACAAAACAAGATTCGCAATGTATGGGCGTTGCTGTCGAACACAGAACCCGACGGTCCTGATATTCGTAAGTTTGAGAGCCTGGGTACGCGTTCGTTTGCCTCGGAAATGGCTATCGGCACGGCCGTCGATTTTCATAACAGCATCGGAACAGCCCGTAAGTTTGCCCGGGCGCATTACCTCAAAAATTACTGGATGGAACGCGTTCGGGAGTTGCCGGGCGTTAAAATTCATACCTCATTCAAACCCGAATTTGCGGGTGCCGTTGGCCTGTTTTCCATCGACGGAATGAAGACCAGCGAGGTTGACGGCCAGTTGCAAAATAAATACAAAATCCACACGACCGGCATTGATTGGGAAAACATTCATGGCGTACGGGTAACGCCCCACATTTATCATACGCCAAAAGACCTCGACCGGCTGGTGGCGGCAATCACGGCAATGTCAGAGAAACAGGCTGTAGCCAGCAAGAAGAAAAGTTGATTAGAAAATCCCCAAATTGTCCTTGTTATCTGATAGGCATTTGCATGTAGCTTACCAGCCTGTTTTATGCATCAGAAATATGGATCAAGTTAAATGGGGTATTATCGGTTGTGGAGACGTAACCGAACTGAAAAGTGGTCAGGCGTTCAATAAAGTGCCTAATTCGAGCTTGGTGGCAGTGATGCGCAGGGATGCTGAAAAGGCCGCCGATTATGCAAAAAGACATAATGTGCCTACCTGGTACGACGATGCCGACGCCCTGATCAACGACCCTGCTGTTAATGCTGTTTACGTAGCCACGCCCCCAGGCAGTCACGCCGATTACGCGATTCGGGCTATGCGGGCCGGTAAACCGGTCTATGTAGAAAAGCCGATGGCCTTGAATGCGGCCGAATGTGAGGCCATGAACCGGGTTAGCCGGGAAACGGGTGTGCCTCTTTTTGTCGCGTTTTACCGCCGGGCGCTCCCCTATTTTCTGAAAATAAAAGAGCTGATTGATCATAACGTAATTGGCGATATTCGGTATGTTCGGGTTCAGTTGAACTGGCAGCCTTATGCCGAAGAAGGGGGCGAAAATCCGAAGCCAAGATGGCGGGTTTCTCCTGAGATTTCGGGAGGTGGACATTTTCACGATCTGGCTGCTCACCAATTCGATTTTCTGGAATATGCCCTTGGTCCAATTAAAACGGCTACTGGAATTGCCCGAAATCAGGCTGGTTTGTACAACGCCGACGACATTGTGGTGGCCAATTTTGAATTCGAATCGGGTGCCTTAGGCAGCGGAACCTGGTGCTACACGGTGAACAAAGAACAGCGTATCGAAGAAACACAACTCATCGGTTCCAAAGGGAAAATTACGTTCTCATTCTTTGAAAAATTTCTCATCAGGGTAGAAACCGAAACCGGCTCCGTCGACTATACAATTCCATTTCCAGAGCATGTGCAACAGCCACTAATTGACCTGATCGTGAAAGACCTTCGTGGAGAAGGGAAAAGTCCAAGTACGGGCGAAACAGGGGCACGTACCAGTGAAATAATCGACTGGATTACAGCGCATTAATGATATTCATGTAGAGACGCATACTTGCGTCTCACTCGCTAGCGTCTCTTTCCCGGATGGGTTTCCTGTGCATCAATTAAAATAAAACCATCCGGACGGGAGACACAAGTATGCGGACGGGAGACACAAGTATGCGAATGAGATGCAAGTATGCGAACGAGATGCAAGTATGCGAACGGGAGACGCAAGTATGCGGACGGGAGACGCAAGTATGCGTCTCTACGTAAACCGTCGCCTGGACGACCAATAGCCATTACCTACAGCTCCCAGCCAACCGAGTGCCAGCCACGCACCAACCGGCAGGCCAAACATAATGGCTAATAATCCCCCGATAAAACTCGCAAATACGCCCGATAACCAGCGTTCGGGCAGGATGTCAAAACCGTAAGCGAGACTGTGCAGGAGCATCAGCCCACCCCAACCGGTCAGCCAGAGCCAGACAATGTAATCAAGTTGAATTTCGGTGGGGCAATTGCGTAGCAGAATCAGCAACTCGGGTAGCCAGAGCAGACCGTAAGTAAGCGCGTATCGACCGAACCACTGCAACCACGACAGCGGCAAATTTGGCAGGAAAAGTAGATACTGCCGCTCGAATGCCCTTATCTGTCCGCCTACTTGTGAATGCCCAAGAATGGCTAACAAAAGGCCAATGAGTAATAACCGCTGGTCATAATCGTCGGTAGGGTAGAGTCGGCAAACGCCCGCCAGCAACAAACCGGAAAAGGCTTTTGTCAGCACGAGCGAGAGTGGTTCGTGCCGGAGCCAGTACGTAGGAAAGAATAGTTCGTAGGGTATTTTAAACGTAAAGTTTGGTAAGCGAATCGTGTTAGGGCTGGGATGGCGTAAGCGATAATCGTTCATCCCGGCACCGGTTACAATCAGGCTCAACAGGAACAAAACAGTGGCAAACAGCGAGTCCCACCGCCTATGATGAGCCGCGATTTGCACCATCCATTGTCCATAAGCGAGTATGGGGAATAATAAGGCCGTTTGTATCGCCAGCCACATTGTCCAGCGTTTTGGTGCGGGCACCAGCCACAACGTTTGCAGAAACAGATGTTGTGGAGCCCTTAATTCCTGCCGAACAAACGAAACTGTTTTCAGGAGGTACAAGCTCCACAAAATAAATACGATAGCCAGAAAAAACGGTGAGCCAAGTGCCGCTGTAATCAGGGCTTTGTGCTCGGCGGCCCCTAAAAAGCCAAAGGCCAGCAGAATAAGCACCAGAAACGTCCCCGCATTTTTGGCGTAGAACTGACTAACCAAAACGCGATTAAGAAGAATAAGCATCGGATAATTCAGGTTTTGGGCGTGATAAGGCCGTTTCCAACCTGCCAGGTGCCCGTTAGCGGTAGACCAGTCAGACTAATATCCTGATGTGATGTGAGTAGAAACGATACATTCTGTTCGGTGCGGAGTTGCCGGATGTAAGCAAATAAATTTGCGGCTGTGGCTACGTCTAAAGTCGTTAAAGGTTCGTCGAGAAGTACCAAACGGGGAGTACCAAGAAAGGCCAGCAGCAGCGATAGTTTTTTGAGCATTCCGCTCGAAAACTGACCGGTTGGTTGTGTCCAGAATGTAG
>JANXVQ010000756.1 GCA_025351545.1 Spirosoma sp. | reverse complement strand
CCCCTTTGCTGCGTTAGCCAAAAAAGTGATGAATGACGTTATCAAGAGAGGTATCTACCAATATCCTGAGGCTTATTTCACCCCTTATGAGCAAGATCTGCTGACCGCCCGGCAGGTAAAATCCGATTCGACACTAAAGCTTCAGCTACTAGTAGGCGACTACAGCAACCTGGTCAAAACAGACTATAATGCGTTACCTTATCCGGTTAGTCAGGTAGCAGCCATTGTGCAGTCTGATAAATATACCTATCTGTTTCCGTCTGACGTATCGTTTACACCGGCTGCATTTTATTTAAATCGACCAGTCAAAACCTTAAACGCTGAAATTGTAAAGTCAATACTTCCAAGGGGGCATTATCGCATTGGTATTTTAGCGCCATCTGGTAAAGGAAATACTATTCGATTCAGCCAACAGACATTAACCGTTCCTTAAGAAAAGGAAGTGTGGATATATCTGCACCGTCAAAAAAGTTTACTTTTGTGAATTCTGCCACCGAATCCTCACTGTTGTTTTGTTAAATACTCAGATTTCTATTGTAGCCCCGCTGTATAACGAAACCGAGTCGTTTCCGCGCCTTATTTCCCGGTTAAATGCCGTGATGGATGAATCACCCTTATCCATCGAAGTTGTACTGATTGATGATGGGAGCCGCGACAATACGGCTGTTCTCATGCAGCAGATAGCCCTAACCGACAGGCGGTATCAATGCGTGTTTCTGTCGCGTAATTACGGCCACCAGATTGCCCTTACGGCAGGTATTGCATCGGCCTGTGCTACCGAAGCGCTGTTTATCATCGATGGTGACTTGCAGGACCCGCCCGAATTACTCACGGAGTTTTACCGGAAATATCAGGAAGGCTACGATGTCGTATATGCCGTGCGGAAGAAGCGTAAGGAAAACTGGTTTAAACGATTCGCCTATTCGTTATTTTATCGCTTAATGCGTTCGATTTCTTACGTCGATTTGCCGTTGGATAGTGGAGATTTTTCACTTATTAGCCGCCGGGTAGCCGATGTATTGAAGCAAATGCCCGAAGAAAGTCGGTTCATTCGGGGTATGCGGAGCTGGATTGGTTTTCGTCAGATTGGCGTCGAATATGAACGGGATGCCCGTTTGGACGGCGAGTCGAAGTATTCGTTTGGCATGTTGCAACGCCTGGCCTATAATGGGATTTTTAATTTTAGTGAGTATCCCGTCAAATTAATTACCCGGATGGGTATGATTACGCTTGGTATCGCGGTTTTGTATTTAATTCAAACACTCGTCAAGCGGTTTATTTACCACGATGTTCCTCAGGGTTTTACGGCGTTGCTATTTGTAATTATTCTCTTTAGCGGTGTTCAATTGATAGCGTTGGGTTTAATTGGCGAATATGTGTTACGCATATTTTTCCAGGCTAAAGGACGCCCGCTCTATGTGGTTCGGGAAATTATTCGCCAACAGGAACGCCAGCCGTTGGGAAGCTTAAACAACTCAAAATCATAATAGATTGCGCTGATTAGCTAACTCGTTTTAGAACGTATTCGGACGGTAAACGTTGGTTCGTTTACCAGCCGACTGGCCTTTCTGATTGTGGACGATTGCTCCGTAACCGACGACCAATTATCAGCTATTGCCTGCCACTTGCCACGAACTAATGTTATTTAATTCATTACAATTTTTACTGTTTTTTATTGTCGTTACGCTCAGCTACTTCAGTCTGAAGTGGCAGGGAAGGTGGATACTGTTGCTGCTGGCCAGTTGCTACTTCTACATGGTTTTCCAGCCAGCTTATATTGTTATTCTTTTTCTTACCATTGTCATCGATTACATCGCCGGAATCTGGATTGAAAAATCGAGTGGAAAAGCCCGACGGTGGTTACTGATTCTGTCGCTGATTTCTAACCTCGGCATTCTGGCCTTCTTCAAATATCTCGGCTTCTTTACCGAAAATATTGCCAGCTTGTTCGATGCCTTTCATATGCCGCACATTGCCGAAACGGTTACGGAACAGGTGAATAGGATATTTGTGAAAGTGCTGCATGTGTTTGGTCAAAGTGGCATTTCGTCCTATAAAAACAATATGAGTATTTTGCCCATCGGCCTATCGTTTCATACGTTTCAGGCCATGAGCTACACGATTGAAGTGTATCGGGGTAATCAGAAAGCTGAGAAACATTTCGGTATTTATGCACTGTATGTAATGTTTTACCCGCAGTTGGTGGCAGGGCCTATTGAGCGGCCACAAAATGTAATCTGGCAGTTTCACGACTACTTCAAGTACGATGTCGAAAACGTAAAGGCCGGGCTGATGCAAATGGCTTTTGGCCTGTTTAAAAAACTCGTTATTGCCGACCGGCTGGCGATGCTCGTTGACCATGCTTACGCTGACCCAACTCAGCAAAACGGCCTGACGCTCCTGACAGCCACTTTTTTTTATACATTCCAAATTTACTGCGACTTTTCGGGCTATTCCGATGTGGCTATTGGCGCTTCCCGAGTTATGGGCTTTACGCTCATGGACAACTTCAAAACGCCTTATATTGCCCAGTCGATTTCGGAATTCTGGCGACGCTGGCACATTTCGCTCTCAACCTGGTTTCGCGATTATTTGTATATCCCGCTCGGTGGAAATCGCAAAGGTGAAGTTAGGCAATACCTGAACATGATGATTGTGTTCCTGGCCAGCGGGCTCTGGCACGGGCCAAACTGGACGTACGTAATTTGGGGCGGCCTGAATGGGTTGTATCAAATCCTGGCCGTTCTGCGCGACAAACTATTGGCCAGAATGGGTTTTTCGAGTACGCCAGCCAGCTTGGTAACATCACCCGTTCATGACCGGGAAAGCCACAAATCATCGGTGCGAGTAGTGACGAACACGCTCATTACGTTTGTGTTGATTATGCTGACGTGGGTATTCTTTCGCGCTCACAACCTTAGTGATGCTTTCCTGATTCTGACGCGAATTGCCACCTTATCGATCAGCGATCCTATCGACAGCCCAATGAATTCGGTAGAGATGTGGTTTAGTATTTTTCTGATCGTATTTCTTCTGGTGAAAGAACAATTTTACCTCACCATCCCGACGCGAAACACCACCCGTTTTGCTGTTTTGTTCGTTTTACTTACGTTCGTGACCTACCTGTTCGGCGTTTTCTCCTCGAATCAGTTCATTTATTTTCAGTTCTGATTTGGTATATTTGTTCCAATCAGAAATGGCGTAGTTATGGGACCAATGACGCTTTCAATCAGTCAGATAATGACACCGGAGGAGTTTTATTTCTTCTGCCAGGAAAATCCTGACCATAAATTCGAACGCGAGTCCAACGGACGTATTATTGTTATGCCTAATACTGGAGGAAAAACCGGACGTAAAAACTCGGAGTTAACCACTGATGTAACTATCTGGAATCGTCAAACTAAACTGGGCGAAGTATTTGATTCGTCAACTGCATTTAACTTACCCGATAAAAGTATTCGTTCGCCAGACGTTGCCTGGGTGAGTCGTGAGCGATGGGATACGCTGACTGAGCGTGAGCAGGAACA
>JANXVQ010000723.1 GCA_025351545.1 Spirosoma sp. | reverse complement strand
GCTGGCTCCTGCTATCATTTTTGCGTCGGTCTTTGCGGGCTTTGCCGTCCTGCCGCTCTCTCCCGATTTGCAGGGTTCGGGCGCGGCCGTTGGTGTGTTTTATTTAATGGCCATTGTCTCCTTCGATGTCGTAGGCATTCTAATGGCGGGTTGGGGTTCCAACAACAAATACTCATTATTTGGCGCAATGCGGTCGGTGGCGCAAATCATCTCTTACGAAATTCCGCTTGGCTTGACGATTTTGTGCGTAGTAATGATTTGCCAAACACTTAATTTACAGACGCTTAGTTTCCAACAGGGAATTTACACCCACGAAACAAATTACCTATTTGGCCTAAAAGCATTAGGTATCGACGTAACGAACTGGGGGGGTATTTTCTCCTGGAATATCCTGCGAAATCCATTTCTGCTCATCGCTTACATCGTCTTTTTCATTTGCACACTGGCCGAAAGCAACCGGGCACCCTTCGACCTTCCCGAAGGTGAATCTGAAATTGTGGGCGGCTTTCACACCGAATATTCAGGCATGCGGTTTGCCCTGCTCTACCTGTCCGAATACGCCATGATGCTGCTCGTGTCCTTTTTAGGCGCGGTGCTGTTTCTGGGTAGCTGGAACACTCCACTGCCCAACTTCGGGCCTGTGCGGCTGGCCGACTGGACAAGTGGCGCACCCGGCACCCTGTGGGGCAATCTGACAGGTGCCTTCTGGCTTTTGTCCAAAGTATTCTTCGCGGTGCTTTTACAGATGTGGGTACGCTGGACATTTCCCCGCGTTCGGGTCGATCAGATGATGTATTTATGCTGGAAAGTCCTGACACCGGTTGGATTAATTCTCTTACTGATTTCAGGAATTTGGCGGTTGCTAATGATTTAGCTTGTACCGAAATCTTACCTATCTTTACTGAGTATGAGCACAGCCGTTCAGGAAACCGAAAAACTAATCAGCCGTATGACCCGTGCCGAAAAAGCGCAGGTATTGCAGTGGATTGTTCAGGATTTAGGCGATGTCTTCCCAGGCATTGAAGCAACCCCTGGGGTGATGGGTGGAGCGGCTTGCATTGTCAGGACACGTATACCCGTTTGGTTACTGGAGCAGGCCCGTTTGTCAGGAGCCACCGACGCCGACTTGTTACAAGCTTATCCGTCCCTCCGAGCCGAAGATTTAGCGAATGCCAGAACCTATGCCCGCAATCATGCTGATGAAATAACCCGGCTGATTGCCGAAGATAACGCGTAAAATGGCTCAACTTCTAGCGGATGAAAATTTCCCCGCTCCAGCTATTGTACGATTACGTCAGTTAGGCCACGATGTTTTAACCTTGTTACAAACAGACATGGCCGGTTTAGCCATTCCAGATGACGAAGTTTTGATTTTTGCTACTTCACTGAATCGTTGTTTGTTAACGCTGAACCGTAAAGATTTTATCAAACTACATAATCAATCGAGCCAACACGCCGGAATTCTTATCTGCACATTTGATGCTGATTTCTTAGCGCTTGCCGAACGAATTGACGATTGCCTATTAAATATTGATGATCGTGCCGGGAACTTATTACGAGTTCAACGACCGAATTTATAATTATTGTTTCGGAGAAATACTCTGCCCTATTTTATCTTCCTGTATAACTCTACACGCTCAAAACGCTTCCGAAATATTCACGTAAAAACCGTGCGTATTATTTCCGACAGCCGCATCGAAGCGAATGTTGAGGTGTTCTTTTCGGCTGATGAGATAACGTAATCCTAGGCCTCCCGTCGGCTTTAGATCTTTCACCGTAAATTCGCTGGGTTTGTGCGCCACATCGCCCACACCAGCAAAGACGACTCCTCCAAATCGGCCATAAAAGTGTTGCCGCAATTCGGCCTGCATAATTACCGCGTCATTATCTCGATAACGGCCATTATAATAGCCTCGCAGCAACGACGACCCACCTAATGTAGCCGCCTGTTTAAATGGCACCTCACCAACATTGAGATTTAGATAAAATTGTCCGGCCAGCACGGTATTGGGCGAGAGCGCCCGATAATGACGAATATCGAACAGGTAGTTGGTAAATTTGAATTCACTACCCAGCAACTTGCCATATTCCATAAACGATACGTCGGCATACCAGCCCCGAACGGGTGAATAGATATTGTCGCGGGTATCAATGACACTAGTGACTCCTGCTCCGTTTACCACACTACCCAGGCCACCGATCAATGTTTGCTCAGGCACTTGCCGGTTTGACGATCGCTTAACATCGAATGTTTTAAAATACTGCTGCTGAACACCGACAAACCAGCCCGGTTTCACCTTGCGCAGGAATCGATTATAGGCCCGTAAACTTTTATACGAAATCAGCTCTTCCTGATTATTAGTCGTTCCGGAACCGATGCCATAGTAAAGTTCAGGGAACTTTGTGTAGAGAAGTATTCCACGAATGAGATATTTTTCATGCTTCGTAAAAATCGTGTACGTTGGCTCAATAACGGTCTGGGCATTCTGTGTGTGAATAACCGCAAAATCCACGTTCGAGGTGCGTGCAGTGCTATCTGTCCGGAACAAACACGCACCTAATACGCCATAAGCAACATGCGTTTCCGGCGTGTAGAAAATGACGGGTAACGGAATAAGCTGGAACCGCCGATGAGATTCTTTCGCTGTATCGGCAGTCGGTATACCCTGCTCGGAATGAGGTATAACAGAACGACCCATCCCTAAAAGGGGCAGAAAAAGCAAATTAACCCAAACTAAACTATAGCGCATTAAGAGGACCGTCCAAGAATACCAGATCACAGTTTTCAGGCTATTACCTCAAGAATAAAAAGCCTCGACAAAAGGAAGAAGCAATTTTACTATAAACGATAATATTACGAAAATGTCTTTCAAAAATTCCATTGAATCAGCCAACTATTAACGAACAGTTGAGTTCATCTAAGCGAAGATCATAAAAATATATTTCTACTTCGTAAATTTGCGCCCTTTTACAGTATTACATGTCAATTCTCACACCTACATCAACAGGCGATTTAGCCTGGCAAGCGGCCTGGCAATCACCCGTATTTCGACGAAAGTTCATAATCGGTATGGTTGGCATCCTCTCCTTGCTCACCACCTTTCCTTACTTTTTCCACACTATAGAGCAGCACAGCGGCCCTGTAGTAAACGACTGGCTACTCAATCAATTACCACCCCTCGATGTATCATTGATTATTTTTCTGGTTATTTGGGCGGCTGGCTTACTCATTCTCATTCGTTCCCGGCGAAACCCGGCTGTGTTTATGATGTTCATATATAGCTATGTCATCATTACTCTATCACGAATGGTAACAATCAATCTGATACCGCTCAATCCACCCGTTGGCCTGATTCCTATGGTTGATCCCCTCACCAATGCATTTTATGGTAAGGTATATATTACCAAAGATTTATTTTACTCGGGTCATACGTCTACCATTTTTCTAATATTTCTGTGTTTACGCCAGCGACGGGATCGGTTAATTGTTCTGGTAGGTTCGCTGTTGGTGGGTAGTTTGTTGCTCGTACAACATGTTCACTATACGGTTGACGTGCTGGGCGCTTTCGTATTTACTTATCCGCTCTACCGGCTCGGCAAGAAAGTCGCACTCAGCGGGTGGGATACAGTTGAAGCGAAA
>JANXVQ010000722.1 GCA_025351545.1 Spirosoma sp. | reverse complement strand
TCAAACCCGACACCACTCTAAACCAGACACCACTCCGCATCGAACCAGACGCCACTACTATACCTTGACAACAAAATGAAAGCAGTAATTTTTGAGATGGACGGGGTCATTGTCGATACGAACCCGCATCACCGCATTGCGTGGCGCGAGTATTACCATCGTAACGGCAAAACCCTGAGTGATGCCGATTTTGTAGAGCATGTTTCGGGCAAGCACAATAATGCTATTCTAGGTCACCTTTTTGCCGAAAAAGCCCTTACTCCTGACGAAGCAAAGCGGCTGGCTCACGAAAAAGAAGCTTTATTCCGGGAATTGTACCACCCCGACATTAGTCCGGTTGCGGGTCTGATACCATTTTTGCAAGCCCTGAAAGCAGCGAATATTCGTACGGCAGTAGCTACGTCGGCCCCGGTCGAAAACCTTGATTTTGTGATGGATGCGCTTAATATCCGATCTTATTTCGATGTCCTGTTAAATGAAAGTATGGTTAGCCACCCCAAACCCGACCCCGAAATTTACCAGAAAGCGATGACGTTACTCGACGTTGACCCAGCGGATAGTATTATTTTCGAGGATTCGATGACGGGCATTCAGGCGGCCAAGGCATCGGGGGCTTTAGTCATTGGCATGGCCACAACGCAATCGCCCGACGAACTGCGACCCTTTGTAGATGACGTTGCCCATGACTTTATGGAAATAACCCTCGATCGGTTAACCCAACTGGTTAAGGTTTTTTAACATGATTAAACAGTATCAACCCGTATTTTTGCACTTTGAAACCTGGTAAGGCTATGAAATCTTACCAGATTTAGCTCAAGCAGACATGCCCAACAAACGCCTACTAATCTTTTGCCTTGCCAGCCTCCTGAGTTGGTCGGGCAGCGCGTGGGCGCAGGGTAAGTACATCATTGGAACGGTCATTGACCAGACAACTAAACAGGGTGTTGATCGCGCTTTGGTTGTGAATCAGCGCACCCGCCAACGCGCCCGCACCAATACAGCAGGGCGTTTTTTTCTGACCATTCAACCCGGCGACTCGCTGATTCTGACCAGTCAGCTTTATAATCGTACGGGAATCATATATGACGGATCGAACAATCTGACTATCGTTGCCCGCGCCCTTCCTCCTATGCCTTATCGCGTGGTCGACCTCGCCGAAGTGACCGTAACGGGTAAACGGTACGAAGAAGTAAAACGTGAAATTCAGCAGATTTTAGATGAGCCAACAGCCTCCAGGAAAGTGACGGGCGAGCAGGCATTCGACCGTCTGGCCGACGGCGCAGGCATAACGTTGCTCTATGAAGTATTCGCCAAAAGACCCAAAACCGACCGAAAAGCGTATTACATTATGCAGCAGGATCGGCGGCATGCGCTGGCATTAGAGCGTTTCCGGCTTTTGGTAGACCAATCGACCACGTTAAAAGCAGACGAGGTAGACCGCTTTTTTGACTTCTGCGATTTAGACGACGATTACCTGTTGAAAGCAGAAGATTACGACCTGATTAATACCATTCAACAATTGCGCAACCGCTACCGCAACGGATTCAACCGGCCCAGCCGGATTTCGTCTGACCCTAAGCAGTCGGTCCCTAAGCAGCGGTAACTTTATAAGCCTATAGCACTTTAATTCTGCTTAACGAATCAAGTAATCAACATTAATACTTGTGGATAAGTCAATTACACCTTAAATTCTCTATCCACAATCACCGCATCCCCTACCCTTATAACTCCACCCCTGACTATTTTAGCCGTCATGCCTCCGTGTCCGCGCATGGCGTTGTAGCCGCCGGGACCAAGAGCGATTTCCATTTTGGAGCAGGGATGACACTGCCCGGTGATTTGAAGAACGGTATCGCCAATCTGAATTTGCTGGTCTTTAAGGGCCAGCAAATTCAGACCGGACACAACAATATTTCGACGTACCAGAGCTGGGTCTAAACTGGCCCGGCCTGTCAACGCAGCGACAACGGGCAAGTGCTCAGCCTGAATAAGCGTTACATGGCGGTTACCATTTTGGCCGCTGTAATGGTCGCCAATAATGCCTTTTTTCTCAGAAACTGTAATCGCTTCGACTACCTGCACAGGCTCTCGACGTTCGGATCGAATACCAATCCATTCCACTCGGCCGGGCAGTGGAAATACGTCGAATAAGTCTTTGATATTTTGCAAGCTCGTTGTGGTCTGAAACGGGTTTATGTTCCGTTAGAATACAACTAATAAGTCATGTACGTGTTTACAACGGAGCCATCGTCAAAGAGGTCAACAACGGCGTAGCCTGGTGCCGTATGCTGGTACTTCCCAAACCACCACGCTCCACTTACAGCCCCATTGCAGAAATACGAAACGCCATTATAATCGACACGATCTACCAGGTGAATATGCCCGCTTAGGGCGGCTTTTACATTAGGATGACGATGGAAAAGATTCGTGATACGAACCGTATCACTGTGCATCCATCGCGCCGGCACGCTCCAGTTCTCATCGGCAAAACGCTGTCCATCGAAAAATACACAGGCCGCCAGAATGGGTACGTGTGAAACAACCAGAATCGGTGTTTCAGTAGGGGTATTTTTCAAGTCAGCTTCGAGCCAGTGAATTTGTTCGTCGTCTAAATGGGCCGTATACCAGCTCCCGTCGGCTTTGGATTGTACGCTGTCCAGAACGATAATGTGCCAGCCATTCCGGTCGATGCTGTAATAGCGTTTCGCCATCTGAAACTCATCCATTGCCCACTGCCGACCAGCCTCAAAGCAAATTTTCGTTTCCTGTTTGCACCAGATATCGTGATTACCAACACAGCTTAACATCGGTAATGTATTTTCGCTACGGAGAACATCCTGATAGAGACGCCATTGCCGACTAACGCTGTCTTTTCCCCGGCCGTGAGCTTCCATAACGGCATCGCCCCCATTGATAATTAGGTCGGGCTTATCGGCCAGGTTCTGCACATGGTGAAGGCACTTTTCAAAACCTTTGGCCGCACCGATCAGCGGCTGCATATGAATATCGGTGAGGTGAGCAATTCGCAATACCCGTTGTTTAGGTATTGCTACGGCATGAGCACATGCCAATTTAGTTACCGAAAGAGCCGCAAGGCCCGCCCCCACTCGCCTAACTACGTCCCGACGATTCATACATACATTGGTTTGCGCAAAGTACGGCGTTACCAGTGACGTACTGATTATGTACGTTTTATGCTTTCGTTAGTTGTTTCTTGACTCTGTGTATCGTTTGTTCACATCAGACTAACACAACATGACCTTACCTGCCAAACTTCATTGTCGTGCCAATCCGAAAACCTAAGCCCTGATAATTAGCATCCTGCCATTGAGAAATAATCTCCACCCGAAAAAACGGTAACACCTGTGGAATCAAGCCATCCAAGCCATAACCAACTTCGGTATAATGTTTTGAAACCGGTGTGTATAGATAGTGGACGAATAGGTTTTCTTTCAGGCCCATTAACCGAACGAGTGTTAGCTGCGTAACCAGAAACTTACGAAACTCGGCCAGAACGTGGGCTTCGGCAAAACGTTTTACGGTGCTATATTGATAATAAGGCAACAACCTAAAAGTCGATACGGCATCGCCCTGCTGGAAGAAAAACTGATTTCCCTCAAAATGCTTAAAATCAGGAAAGTACAGCTGGCGATCATTCAGGAATGTTCCGGCACTAAGTTTATAATTTAACCGGCTACGAATGCCCGTCTCGAATGAATGACTAACGCTCGCTTGCAGGAAATCATAATCGACATCAGCCATCCCTTTGCGGTAATTCACGGTCAGCAGTGGTGCGTCGTTATCGCGCCGGGCAGTTCGCCGGCCGTTGCGAATCGTATAGTGTGTGGCCCCTAATCGCGTCGAAGCAGTCAGGTTAAGAACTAGCGCGTTGTGAGTCGGGAAGGCCGTAGTCGTGACTTCATCATTTTTTGGACGGTTAGGTGTAAACGTTCGGCTTTTCCAGTCAATCCAGGGCTTAAGGTCTTCTCTATAGTTCGCCAACTCGGTACGCCGGGCGTATTCGAGGCTGCCTGTCAGCGCAACGCGGTTCTTAAATGGCGACGCGTTAATGGTTAAATTCAGGAAATCTTTCTGATATAGTTTAGCAAAATTCTGCTCAAACAAAAGTGTTGTCAATGAATTCAGAAATGGACTTATGGGATTATCGGGATTGAATT
>JANXVQ010000632.1 GCA_025351545.1 Spirosoma sp. | reverse complement strand
CAGCGCTTTTATAGCACTTGATTCCAGATTCGCAATGTTGAACGAGCGGCTGTAATGGACTGAGCGGCCGGGTTGGTCAATGTCAATGCGGATACGAAGCTGCCGACCATCGGTCGTAACGTGTTTGCTGGACAACCGTTGTGCTAACGCACTGAAACCCACTGTGAGCAGTAACAGAGTAAATAGCGTTTTCATGATATCGGCAGAAATTGAGAGTAAATTAGATAGGTATAATTACCCTATCCATCATCGTGCCAGGTGTCTACATATCTGTTTATCAGTTAATTATAATATGTTTTATCAATCATTTGTCCGGCACCGGACAAATTTCGTACGACAGCGGACAATTTAGAACGACTGGCCCGGTTGGTTCTAAATCAATCGGACCGTAACGATTTCACGGGGTTCATTAAGGCGGCTTTTATACTCTGGAAGGTCACCGTTAGTACTGCAATGCCAATTGCCAGTAATCCCGCCAAAGCAAATACCCACCACGAAATGGCAACTTTATATTCGAAATTCTGTAACCAGCGGTTCATAGCAAACCAGGCAATGGGCGACGCAATGACGATAGAAATGAGAACCAGTTTTAGGAAATCTCTGGAGAGCAATGTCATAATACTGGCGACAGATGCACCCAGCACTTTGCGAACGCCGATTTCTTTAGTCCGTTGCTCGGTTGTGAAAGCCGCCAGTCCGAACAAACCCAAACAGGCAATGAAAATAGCAAGGGCCGACGCTACCGTAAACACCTGGCCGTATTGCTGTTCGCTCTGATACTGTTTATTGTAATTCTCGTCGGCGAAGAAAAAATCGAATGGATTGCCGGGATAGCTAGCTTTATAGAGTCGCTCCAATTCGGCTAGTTTATCCTGCATATGATCTGGCGTGAGTTGAACGGTCAGGTCGCTAACGGAGCGACGAGGCATGAAAATAATCGGATCAATGGCCCGCTGTAAACCCTGGTGATGGTAATCTTTTACGATACCAACGATTTCGAAAGGCCGGCCCCAATTGATAATCTGTCCAGCCGCTTTCCCGGCCGATGCAAAACCCAGTTGATGCGCAGCGGTTTCGTTAACCATCAGTTTACCACTTTTTTCCCAACCTGATTCGGCTTCACGAACGGTAAAGTTTCGACCGGCCACCATCCCAATCTCGTACGTTTTCAGGAAACGGTCGTCGATGATACCCATCGAATAGCTTTTTTTGTCGTCGCCGGGACGCGGATTTTGTTTGGTAATACCGCCCGCCGTGAAGTTGTAGAAATTGCCCGGTACAATGGTTGTTTGGCAGAAGTTCTTTACATAAGGTAATTGCGTCAGTTGGTCTTCCAGCATTGATGTACGGGGTGCAAATGGCCCGTCGCCAACTTCGGGTCCCTTAATCACGACTCGTTGCGCCAGCCGGACACCCAGATCTTTGTTCTGCATAAATTGTAACTGCCGATAAAGCACCATTGTCGCGATCACTAACGCTACCGATGCACTAAACTGCGCGACCACCAGCGTTTTACGCAGCCAGCCACCTTTTCCCGCCTGATACCGTGACGACGGACCGTTACCCTTCAGCGTCTGTATCGGTTGAAACGAAGCCAACGCGAAGGCTACATAGCCGCCCGAGGCTAATGCGCCAGCAACCAATAGTCCTAACCCGGCCAGCCAGAAACTATCAGTATTGAGCACACTTATTGACAAATCTTTCTGCACAAACTCATTGAAAGTGCCTTGCAATGCCGCCACCAGTATAAGGGCCAACGCAAAGCCAACACTGTTCAGCAGTAACGATTCACCTAAAAACTGGCCGATCAGCTGCCCTTGCCCGGCACCGATTACTTTCCGAACGCCCACTTCTTTGGCTCGTTTCAGAGCGCCCGCCGTTGACAGATTGACGTAATTAAACCAGGCAATCAACAGAATCAGGCTAGCAATGCCACTTAGCAAGTACACAAATCCTAAACTGCCACTGGTGGGATATGTATCGCTCAATGATGCCGCCAGATGCATGCTTGTGGCAGGTTGTAGCCGATACGTATTTTCGTCTTCAGGCGTTCTTTTCTTTTTAATCGCATTCAATTTATCTGCCAGGGCTTTATAGCTGGCGGGTTTGCCAGATCCGTCAGGAAGTTGCAGGAACGTAGTCAGATACGAACCGTCGAAACT
>JANXVQ010000631.1 GCA_025351545.1 Spirosoma sp. | reverse complement strand
AGTTTTGCGAACAGAGGTAGGAGCGAAGTAAGCTGACTCCAGAAAAATGCTGGTTGTCTGCGCCGATACGCCCGAATATTGACCCCCAAATACACCTGCAATGCACATAGGTTTTTCGGCATCGCAGATCATCAGGTCTGTAGCGGTGAGTTTGCGTTCCACGCCATCAAGCGTTACAAAAGGCGTGCCTTCCGGAAGTGTTTTGACGATAACCTGATTTCCCTCGACTTTATCCGCATCGAACGCATGAAGCGGCTGCCCAAGATCGTGGCAAACGAAATTCGTTACATCCACAATATTATTAATCAGGTTCAGACCAATACTCAGCAAACGCTGTTTTAACCAGTCTGGCGAATCGCCAACCGTCAGGCCGCTCAAGGTAAGACCAGCATAACGCGGACAGGCGGCAGTGTCTTCAACGCGAACATCGAGCGTTAAGCTGTTATTATCTACCACAAACTTGTCTACCGAAGGCAGTGTAAGCGGGCGATTTAAAACAGCTTTCAAGTCGCGCGCTGTGCCGTAGTGAGATGCGGCATCAATACGGTTGGGTGTCAGGCCAATGGCAATCTGGTAATCGGATTCGAGATTGAAATAACGAGCCGCCGGGGTGCCATTGGGCAGCCCGGAGGCCGGACCATTCGGGTCGAGCACAATAATTCCAGCGTGGGAGGTTCCCAGGCCGATTTCGTCCTCGGCGCAAATCATCCCTTCCGATGCTGCTCCACGAATCTTGGCTTTTTTAATTTGAAAGGGTGGTACGGCACCCTGCTCGTTTGAACTGGGATGCAGCGTTGTGCCTACAAGAGCCACGACCACTTTTTGGCCAGCCGCTACATTAGGGGCTCCACAAACAATAGGCAGTGGTTGGTCAGTACCGACATCCACCGTAGTCAAGCTCAGCTTATCGGCATCAGGGTGTTTAACGCACGTTAAAACCTGGCCAATCACGACACCGTCAAGTCCACCCGGTACGGCATCAATCTTTTCAATTCCTTCAACTTCCAGCCCCGTTGCTGTCAATAGTTTACCAACTTCTTCGGGTGACTCGGGCAATTCAATGAATTCTTGTAACCATTTATAGGAAACTTCCATACGGCGGCAAAGCGAATAATTGCTACAAAGTTAGCCAATTGGTTGATTGCCTACTTGCTCACATAGTTATTTGAAGCCAAAAAAACTAAATGAGCAAGTATACGTTCTACTCATGTGGACTATATTTCTCTCCCGCTTTTACTGCCATCGAGAGGGTATTTTCGGAGGGAGGTAACGGGCAGGCGTAGCTTGGATTATAAGCACAGTAAGGATTATAGGCAGTATTGAAATCAATAACTGCCTGATTAGTAGTTAACTGAAATGATTCAAGTTCGATGTAGCGACCACCACCATAGGTTTCCTTTCCTGAAGTAACATCCCGGAAGAGAATTGAATAGGTGGTTTCGAGCTTCACAACCAACAATCGATGAGCTTCGCCATTTAAACTAAAAACCACGTGGGCGAATTTTTCGTATATTTCTTCGCTACCATCGCTCATATGCACAACCAGTTTTTGGGTCTTATCGGCGAATGGTTCGAGCCGGGCTATAACCCGATAATAGGCATCTGGAGCAAAATAACTCAGTCCCCGGAAAGATGATTTATCCAGAATCGGTGACTCTGCATTTGTTCGCAAAAACTGGTCTTTTTTAATACGCTTTACACCTAGTTGCTGACGGTAGGGTTTGGGGTCAACTATTGCGTCCAATCCACCAGATGGGTTCGTATTTCCTCCGTCGAAAAAGGTGTAATACACAACAAAGGAGGTTAATATGATTATTCCTGCGAGGAAAAATTTATTCTTTATCATAACTTAGTGAGCGTAAACACACAATAAAATAAACCAAAATTGAGAATAAGTTGTAAATAAATGCTATCAGTAGACATTTGTACTCAAATTGATTGTAATGAATGTGTATAAAATTAATAACTTTTTAATAACTTTAAGCGACTAAAAAATACTACTCTATTCATTCTCAAATTTACTTGAATGGCTCAACTTTACGAGTTAAAAACATTTGAATCCAATAAGGGGAATTTAACCGTATTTGAAGGGATAATTCCTGGTGTGATTCAACGCGTTTTTTATATTTATGAAGCTGGGCATACTGCACGGGCTGGCCATCGGCATCATCGAGCCTGGAATGCGCTCATTTGCCTAACTGGTAGTTGTCATGTTTATAATCATGATGGAACAAAGGAAGAGATGTTTCGCCTGACAAGCCCACGGCAGTGTCTAGTACTTGAGCCCGAAGATTGGCACATCATGGACGAATTCTCTGCGAATGCTATTCTGTTGGTTGTGTCGAATGAAGTGTACGACATAGAGGATTATATCTATGAATCGTACCCCAATAGCCGGAAAATAAGTAAGGTAATCATGGCCGATTCGGAATGATTCCATTTCTGGATCTCAAGCACATTAACGAGCCACATCAGCGGGGCATTCAGAAAGCTGTTGAGCGTGTTTTAGTCTCTGGCTGGTACATTCTGGGCCGCGAAGTCGCAGCGTTTGAACACCAGTTCGCGGCCTATTGTCAGACGCGACACTGCATTGGTGTTGCCAACGGACTTGATGCGCTAACATTGGTGCTGAAGGCATGGGATTTCCCCGCTACTAGTGAAGTGATTGTCGCGTCGAACGCCTATATCGCATCAGTGCTGAGCATTACCCATGCTGGTTTAATCCCCATTTTTGTCGAACCTCACCCGCGAACGTATTTGCTTGACCCAACTCGTATCGAAGCCGCTATCACAACCCGCACAAAAGCCATTCTGCCTGTACACTTGTATGGCCGTTGTTGCGATATGGGCCTGATTAATACGCTGGCGAAACGCTATGGCCTAAAGGTGCTTGAAGATGCTGCTCAGGCACATGGTGCTACATATGGCGGGAGTTGTTCGGATACAGCGCCACGGCAGGCTGGGAACCTTGGCGATGCGGCAGGCTGGAGTTTTTATCCAAGTAAAAACCTGGGTGCCCTGGGTGATGCCGGTGCTATTACGACAAATGACGATGCGCTGGCCGATACACTGCGTGCCCTGCGAAATTATGGTTCGACTCAGAAATATGTCAATGATTATGTGGGGCATAACAGCCGGTTGG
>JANXVQ010000584.1 GCA_025351545.1 Spirosoma sp. | reverse complement strand
TGCAATCGGCCAGTCCGGCGTGGATTTTAGCCGAAGCAATCGCAATAGCTTCCAGGCCTGACCCACAATAGCGATTAACAGTCATTCCGGGTACACTATTGGGTAATGAGAGCAACGCAATGTAGCGGGCAATCTGCATTCCCTGTTCGGCTTCGGGTACGGCGTTCCCCACAATAAGATCTTCAACGCGGGCCGGGTCAAGTGTAGGAACCTGGCTTAATAAATGCTTGATAACTTCAGCCGCCATATCATCAGGGCGGGTAAAACGGAGGCCTCCGCGTGGGGCTTTGCCCACGGCTGTACGATATCCGGCTACAATGTATGCGTCCATAAATGCGATGTTGATTTACTGTTTAAGCAAGTAATTCTAGGCAATAACTTATTTTTCAGGCGAAAAATTACAGATACCCAGGGAATTATTATGCAAGCATACTATTTTTTTGCCTTAATGCCAACAAAGAATTAGCGTATCAATTGTCTTTTGAAAAAGCTAAAGGCTTCAAGATAGACGTTAATGTCATTAGGGTAATCATGTTTTCCCCCAAGTACTTTCAAAAGTGTAACCTCTGGTTTACCTCTTTCTTTATACGTATAACGCTCAATTGTTTTATGGTCGTTTGGGTCAGTATCAGGCAATAACTCTTTTATGGGCTTTTGTGTATATCCTGCCAGTGTAGCCCAATATTGGAACGTTCGTTCGGTTGACCGTACAAGGCCCAGGCTGATATTTCCGGTTATCACCTCACCTCCTTCATAAGGATTAACGGTATCGCTGGTTCCATTGACAATCATGACCGGAATTGCTATTCGTTTTTCGGGGCAATCCAGATTGTTGGTATCTGGCAGGTTGGCTATAAGCGCTGTTATGGCCCGTAGTTTTTCGGGCATAGTCAGGGCAAGTTTGTAAGCCATATGACCACCTCCGGATGTGCCAATAGCGAAAACCTGTTTCGTATTGATCAAATATTTCCGGTCGAAGTACCCAATCATTTCTTCAAAAAAGGCATTTTCATTAATATTCTCCAGATTGGCTGCTGTATTTGCTGTTTTTCGGCATTCATTCCAGTACTTCTTATAACCATCTGGATAGACTAACAGTAGGTTTTCATCGTCAGATTTTTCCTCCAGATTTTTCGCTCCCTCTCTGATTCCCTGCCCGTTTCCCCCGGAACCGTGTAGGATAAATATCAACGATGAATTGGGTTTTGGTGCTTTTAGAAAGTGAAATGTTCGGTAATGACCTTCTGTTAAAACGGAATCGGTCAGCAACGGCTTTTGCGCTGATACGGTTTTTATTCCGAAAAGAAAGAAAAGGAGGAAGAATCGTGCCATGTGATTTTTAGTATAAATATGTAAGCAAATTTATCTCTTTGTGACTTACAATATTCACCGATTAATTGTCAATTACTCTCTATATACCTATAAAAAAAGCCGCTCATCGAGCGGCTAAAAAAAGGAAAGTTCAACTAGTAAAAAGTATAGTATAGTGGTCGAGCTAGAAGTGGCGATCGCCTGCTTCACGCTTACCAAGCATAACAGCACCAACCATCGCTATCAGAAATAGAACAGAAGCCAACTCAAACGGTAAAATGTAATCGCTATAAAGTAACTGGCCAAGATTTTCGACAAGTCCGGTTTTTGCACTAAATGTTGCCGGGTTGACGACGGGTACTTGAGCACTTTTTGCCCGGAAAATAGTAATAAGCATTACCATTAGTAGCCCGCCAACAATAACCGAGGCCATTTTGGTCAGATTTGTTTTCGATTCTTCGTCATCTTTACGCAGGTTCAGGAACATGATCGTAAATAGAAATAAGACCATGATGGCACCAGCATACACGATAATGTTTACAGCCGCCAGAAATTGAGCGTTTAATAATATATAATGCGCTGATAGACAGAAGAATGTGGCAATAAGTGCCAGTACACTGTAAATCGGATTTTTAGCTGTAACAACGCCAATCGCACTGAATAGAGTCAGGGCTGTCAGAATGAGAAATAGGTAGCCAGTTGGCGTTAGGGCTTTGAAAAAGCTTATAAATTCAGTCATAGCTCAGGGGAATAGAGAACAATAGGAGGGAGGTTTGGCTAGGTAGCGGCCCTCGTCAGGCTGGGTTCGGTTGGGGTTGTATTAACTTCAGAATTGGCAATACGCACATAACGGTCATCCATTTTTTCGACCAACCGATCTTTGCCATAAATTACCTCATCTCGTTGTTGAAAAACCGGCACCATACGATCATGGCGAAGGTAAACAGCCTGCTTTGGACAAGCTTCTTCACACAGGCCGCAGAAAATACAGCGCAGCATATTAATCTCGTATACAGCAGCGTATTTCTCTTCCCGGTAT
>JANXVQ010000918.1 GCA_025351545.1 Spirosoma sp. | reverse complement strand
TTTTTAGATGAATATTTCGTGAATGGCCGTCTGGTAAGCCCGCATCTATTGCATCAGGTGTGCTTTCTTACTCACCTTTGTCACGGAAAAATATAAAATCAATATCCAATGAAAAGATTCCGTTTATCAATCGCTGTACTGCTTTCAGTATGGAGTCTGGCTGGCCTGGGAGAAGCCAAAGCCGACAATGGTTCAGTAGCAAACGGGGTGAATGTTGAGAAGTCCGAACAAAAGAAAGTACGCCTATATACAAAAGCGGGAATAGCAGTTGACGTGGCCATTATCGATGCTGACGGTAACGTACTATACCGGGGAGTTGTTGCCAAAGACAACCAGAAAGCTACTTCATTCAATCTGAAAGGTTTGCCAGATGGTCAGTATTACCTGACCGCCAGCAACGATACATATTGGATGTCGCAGGGGTTAACGATCAAAGGAAATGCGCTCAATGTTGATGAACGCAACATGCAGCAACTAACGCAGCCAACGCTCACCACCTACGAAAAGAATAAGTTCGAGGTGAATTTGCCAGCAAAAAATGTAGCGGAGGCCAGTGTAGCAATTTATGACGCTCAGAACATTCTGGTACAAGCCGGCGCCTTCAAAGGTTCGGTTCGCCGGTTCGACCTGTCAGGCTTACCAGATGGCGCCTACACGTTTATCGTTGGCCCGGATCAGAAGCAATTTTCGTCGCGCATTGATATCAAGCACTAAGTTGCCCGTATCTGCGTCGATAGCCTTCGGGTAAATTTAATGTACTCTCAACAAAATGCGTTTAGCCTTTTCGGACAAGTCTAAGCGCTCACCCAAGTTCCCGCCCGTTGCATTCGTGAGAATGCAACGGGCTTTTTTTGACTGGTAACTCTGAAAAATTAAGCATACAATGCCTACCTTTGAGGTCTAATAAATGGGTAAAACGTCGACGGTACGCTGTAGAGGTTTTACTTTTGCCTGACTGGTCCGAACAGTCAGGCTTTTTTTTTGTTAGAAATTCCCCAGGATTTAGGGTAAGGAATTGTTGTGATTCAGACAGTTCAATGTATTGAACTGTCTGAATCACAACTTGATCATTTAAGACTATATATCCTTTTTCGTAGCTTTACGTCGTGGAAAAGACTGGCTTTATAGAAATCCGCATCACTGGCACCAAGGGGAACCTTGACCTGACCCCCGATACGTATGACGTTCGGGAAGTCATTGCCGTCCTTGAGCAGATAGAAGGCTTGCTGTTCCCTGCTGATAAAAAAGAACGCCCGATAATTAGCTACCAGATCCAGAGTGGTTCGGTACGGCATATTTTTAAAACGGCAGTACAATATATTATTGGTTTTAATGCCCTGATTGGGCAAATCAGCCAGCGCCAGGACATTGATTTTCTGGAATCAGCGACAGCCAAAGCGTTTGAGGAGTTTCAGGAAATGGCTGTGCAGCGAGGCTACGCATTCCGCATCAGCACATCAGAGCCGAATACCAACGAGTTGCATATTGATCGTACGACCAAGCTTTACCGTACCGAAGCCGTTTGGGCGGAAGCTGAATTTTATCTCTATGGCCGGGTAACTAACGCAGGTGGAAAAGACCGGGCCAACATCCATATTCAAACGGACGATTATGGTTTGGTCATTATCAAAACGCCTATCGTGGTTTTAGAGAAAATGGAAGGAAATATTCTCTACCACACATTTGGCGTTCGTGTTGTGGGTAAGCAGCATACTGAAACTGGAGAGCTTGACAGGTCCGATATCCGATTCATTGAATTGATTGATTATCACCCAAATTACGATGAAGATTATCTTCAATCGCTCCGCTCTAAAGCTAAGAAAAACTGGTTGGGCTCTATCAAGCCAGATGCCTGGTTACGTGAATTAAGAGGAAGTTATGATGCCTAAATCAGTCCTGTTAGATACCAGTTTTTTCCTTCGTTTTCTGAATGATGAAGATCCGTTATATTCTCATGCTGACGGCTACTTCCGGCATTTTCTGCGAGAGGAAACGACTATGTTGATTTCCACAATTTCAATTGCCGAATATTGTGTTGGTGGTGATATCAATGAATTGCCATTGAAAAACCTGCAAATTCTGCCTTTTAACGTTAGCCACGCCAAGCGAACGGGGGAATTCGCCAGACTTGTATTTCGACATAAAAATAAACTTGATCTGACGAACCGAATGATCATTCCAAATGACACAAAACTGTTTGCACAGGCAGATTCGGAAACATCTGTGCTCTATTATTTGTCGTCTGATAGTGAAAGTCAAAAGGTTTATGGCCTGTTACGGTCTCAGAACGCTAGCCCTAAATTTGAGTTTCTGAATTTGACTATATCACCCTCCGAAGCATTCGGGTTTCTTGATTTACGATAGTTTCTTTCGCCGGAAACAGTTTTGCTGGTAACCTGTGCAAAGTCTCCTGGCGGTGGGGCTCGTCAGTAGAAGATGCTCTCCCTGTTGTTTCCAGGTGCCGTGTCCAGCCCGATCGATGGCGCTGAGAAAACGTCAAATGTGTAATCTGCGTTTAGTTTGAGTCCTGAACCAACTTCGCGGACACCAGTCAGGTAATATTCACCGATCATTGTTTCAAGGGCAGTTTGCGCAACTGATTGGCCCGCCGTCAGGCAGACCATAAACCAGAAGGCGAGTGGACGAATGAGGAACATATAGAATCTATTTTGGCTGGAAAGCTATAGATTCCATTCGTCAACAGAGAGCCCCACTTGATAAGTGGCGTAGACTGGTTAACCAACAGGGGAATGTGATCCGATGGTCACATTCCCCTGTTTGTTACGGTTGATTTATTTGCCGCTGCCTAACTTCGATGCTTTAGCCTCGTTCAATTCTTTGAGCAATTCGGCCACAGCAGTGTCCAACTGGATGTTTTTATCGGTAAAACTTTCGCCAATTGGCCGCGAAACCGTGATGTCTACCGGGCGTGGATTCAGTTCCATGTTTTTGCCCATGTTGTCTGTAACTTTAGTAAACGGCAATCTCAGATTCGACCCGTCGATGAGTTGTGCCGCCGACGTGTAAATGATCCAGCCAGCCGTTGGTTCCCCAACTACTTTGCCGACTTTAAGCGCTCGGTAGCCTTCGGTGAAATCTTCGGCATCTGAGAGGGAATGCTGGTTTGTTACCAGAATTGTGGGCGTTTCCAGTGCCCGCTGGCCTAACTGCGTTCGTGCGGGGGCTGCCGGAAGTCCGCGTGAGGTCATAGTCATGTATGCTTTACGGGTGAATACGTCCAGCGCGTAGGCATTTACGAAACCACCGTTGTTGTTCCGAACATCCACTACCACGCCTTCACGAGCATGATTGTCGGCATCCAGATCGAGACTCAACTGCGACAGTGCTTCGGCCGACATATCGTACATGTGTACATAACCAAGCCGCCCACCACTGGCCTTTTCAACATACTGGCGTTGCTGCTGTACCCACTGCTTATAAAGCAACCCTTTCTCGGTAGTCTGGTTAACCGGTCGGATTGTCACTTCTCGTGGCGTTCCATCAGGTGTAGATGCTATCATGAGCGAGATTCGCCGATTAATCTGGTTCTCCAATAATTGATCGAGATTTGTGGAGGCAGTAATTTTTGTATCATCGACAGCGACCAGATAATCACCGGGTTTAATTGTGCCCGATAACGCAGCCGGACTCAACGGAATAACTTCAATAATTTTCAGCTTGCCCTTCGTTTCATATTCATCCCGGTCGAAACGCAGACCTGTGCGGCCCGTTGTTGTTTGTACTGAACCCGCCGGCCCCGAAATTCCCGAGTGTGATGCGTTCAGTTCACCCAGCATCAGGCTAATCAGCCGACGCAGTTCATCGGGTGTGCGGGAGCCAGCCGCTAGTGGTTCATATTCAGCCCGAATGGCTTTCCAGTCTGCACCGTGAAAGGTGGAATCGTAAAATCCTTTGTTTTGAATGTCCCAGGCCTGCCGGAAAACCTGCACTTTTTCGTCGCTGAAATCAACGTCCATTTCGGCTGTCACATTTAGCGGTTTGGGTTCGCGTTTATCCAGTGTCATGGACTGAATTTTGCCTTGTTCGAGGTAGAAAATTTCTTTGCCATCAGCCGAAAACTGCGCCCCGTTCTTACTTCCCGGTGTTGAAGTCAGTTGTCGGGCCACGCTCTGATCGCGGCCTAATTCATCGAGTGAGTAGGTATATAGATTCTGCTGACCAGCCACTGTTGCAATCAAAAGCAACATTTTTCCGTCTTTGCTGATCGAATGGGCATCCACATCCACGCCTACCGGCAACAGACTCAACCGTTGGCGAATGTCGTCAAAAACAATCTTTGTAGGCCCGCCCCGACCTGTTTTCGCGGTATCGCCAAGCGCCAGTGCCGTTGTGTCGCGAGTCGATGTTTTAGCAATTGCGGGGGTAGTTGGCGCTGGCTTCAGCGTTTTCGGTACTTCTTCGTTAAACAAATCCCGGAATTGATCTTCGCGGAATTTGGGTGAACGAGGCACCAGGTCGATTCGGGCAATCTGGGCGGTTTCGGTTCGCTGAGTTGTGCCAAACAGGATATATTTTCCATCGGGACTCCAGCTCAAATTACCACCCGATGTGTTGGACAAAAAGCTGACAGGTTTGCTTTCGCCACCAGAAGCCGGAATTACGGAGATATTCCGAAAGTTTTTTGTCCCAAACGACGCAAACGCAATCCATTTACTATCCGGCGACCAGACAACCGTTCCGTTTGTACCAAAAGGTGGTCGGCCCAGATAAGCCTTTTTCAGCAACCGATCTTTTTTAGTGGCGATGTCCAGAATACGTAGCTCCTGACCATTCCGAACATAGGCCAGTAATTTTCCATCGGGCGAAAACACGGGCGAACCGTCATCCAAAGCACCGTCTGTCAGGCGGGTTTCGTCGCGGGTTGCAAAATTGTATTGGTACAAATGAGCCAATCCATCGCGTGTTGACATATAAACCAGGCTACGGCTATTAGGCGTCCAAACGGGCTGTGATTCATTAGCCGTGCTGTTGCTGATTCGTGTAGCATCACCACCATCTTTGGTCGATGCGGCAAATACCTCACCGTGAGCAATAAAAGCAACTTTCTTCCCGTCTGGAGACAGCGCCAGTTCACGAAATTGGTTCGTTAATTTCAGGCGTTCGACGGCCGGGCTTGCCGCAACACCCCGAAGCCGAATCGAGATTGGCGTGGCCTGTTTGCTGGAAATGTCGTATTTCCAGAGTTGAAAATCACGCTCAAATACAATGATTTTGCCATCATAACTGATGGATGGCCACAGTACCCGCCCATTGGTAAACGAGGTCAGCATGGTTGGTTTTCCGCCAAGTGGTTGAGCCCAAAGGTTCTGTGTTTGATTACGGTCTGATACGTAAAAGAGTGTTTTCCCATCCTGGCTCCACATGGGCCAAAGTTCTTTCGCTCCCCCTTCGGTAATCCGTTCGTACCCCGACCCGACCTTTTTTGAATCGGTATGATATAACCAGATTTCAGTTTCGTCGAGATGACTATGACCTTTCCGCCACCATTGGTTGGACGCAATGCCCCGCGCCGAGAAAGCCAGCGTTTTTCCATCTGGTGAAGGCGCACCATAAAATTCATTCGCATACCGGTCGGCTGTAATTGCCATGGGTGTGCCGCCAGTGATCGAAACCCGATAGATGTCATTCATACCCGCAATGTCCCGGCTGGTCGACTGAAAGTAGATCATTTTTCCATCCCTCGACCAGGCGTTGAGTACTTCGGTGCCATCGTCGTAGGTAAGCCGTTTTATCGTACCTGTTTCGAGGGTTAGGAGGTAGACATCGCCATTTCCGGTACGGGACGACACAAACGCCAGAGACTTACCATCTGGCGAATACAGAGGCCTCGACTCATTGTCGGGATGCGATACCAGCAGTCGGGCTTCTCCGCCACTTGTTGGTGCGGTCCAGATGTCGCCACCAGACACAAACGCCAACTCCGTGCCGTCGGGCGAAAAGCTCGGTTCGGCGTAGGCAAATTTGGGTGATAGATTAGTCGGCTGAGTTTGTCCCATTGATGGAGAAACCACCACGGCAGCCAGAAATAAACGAAGAAGTAATGTTGTCGACGAAGTGCGCATTGAGTAGCGTATTTGGCTTTTAAGAGGATTGATTTTAGACCCCAGCAAAATATAGAAAATTCTTTATGAAGCTCTAATCCAGTATAAAAATACGGCTGACTTGTCAGTCTGACAAATAAAATACGGATTGAGTAACAGGAAGGTGATACAGGACTTTGATTGACTTTTTTGTATTTCCTTTGCGCTATGATTTCGTCCTGATAGCGTATAACTGACCAAGTGTTAGCGGTTAAACGAAAGTTCTATTTTTCGTGTTGCTACATCAAAATGTGAATTCATTTTCGCTTGTTCTGATCAAAAATGGCTGATTACATTATCCCTGCCCAAACTCGTATTGGCCATGTTCATTTGAAGGTAGCCGATCTTGACCGTGCATTGGCTTTTTATCGTGATCTGTTGGGTTTTTCACTAATTACGAAATACGGAAACGAAGCCGCTTTTATTTCGGCTGGAGGATACCATCATCATATTGGTTTAAATACGTGGTACAGCAAAGACGCACCACCAGCCCCAACGCGGGCTGCGGGCCTGTTTCACACGGCTATTCTGTATCCCACACGTCGTGATTTGGCGGTGGCATTACAGCGGCTCATCGACGCAAAATACCCCATTACTGGTGCATCCGATCATGGCGTTTCGGAAGCGATATACCTCGACGACCCCGACAAAAACGGCGTTGAACTCTATTGGGATCGCCCGCAGGAAGAGTGGCCGCTTAAAGCCGATGGGTCCATTGAAATGTATACACATTCACTGGATTTGAAAGCGTTATTAGCAGAAATATGATAACTGATGTTACACGGGATTAAACCTGTGTAACATCAGTTGATAACTACTTACTGCTGAAGCAATTCGGCAGGTAACTGTTTGATAGTCTGAATCTGCACGTTTCGGTAAAATACTTCTGCTCCTTCTGACTGTAGCTGAATCTTGCCTTTCGTAAGGGGCACAATCTGGCCGTTAACCGTATGGCGCGTATGGGTCAATACCAGGTTGACTTTGCCGTTCATGACGTGCAAACAAGTGTCGCCGAAACAGTAAAGCTCTAATACATTCCATTGGCCGGATGGTTTTTCACTGTCTGGATTTTTGAGACACGACCGGCCAATTGGCGTTTTGTCCTGAAAGGTTATAGGCGCAGCACCTGGCTGATATATGTAGACGCCCTTATCGTTTTTACGAGCGGAAATATCAGTCAGTACGTTCATAACACCCCAGTAATCACCACAATCGCCTTCCTGAACTTGCAATTCAAACGATTCCATCCATAACATTGGCGTTCCGTGCGGGCCATTGCTATGGTAAAGCAGACCACTATCGCGGGGTCGATCAAGCTTAGGGGGCCACTTCTGCGTTCCCCACTTAAATTCCATGCGGAGGTGGTAGTTCTCGAAGTCTGCGAGCGTATTGATGCCGCCAAAGGTTTCGCCCGAAATCCGTAACGCCGGTTTGCCATCCACAGTTACGACCGAAAAAACATGGTTTGGATCGTTGTTTAAACCTAACGGGGGCGTCTTGTCATTCTGATTGTCTTTTGCATAAGGCCGATCCAGGTATGTCTCCCAACCCACGAGGTCCTTACCGTTAAATAACGATTGCCAGCTAGCTGGTTTTTGAGATGACTGCGCTTGGGCAGAAGCAAAAACGAACAAACTGGTACAGATTGAAAGAAAAAACGATTTCATAAGAAGTATTTAAGCAATCAGCCAGCCGAGGTGCTATTAAAAGGGAATCGGCCATACATTACCGACTACGATAAGACCGAAAAGAAGTTTGTCAATACCAAAATCGACGACGTTCATACGATGTCGTATGTTGACTTATAGGAGGAAACGAATGCAATAAGGCTAAAAAGTGAATGCTATAACATTGAGCTACGACATTCACTTTTAGTTTATAATGGTTTTAGTTTTAAATTCTTCCAGCGGACTTTAATTCCGCCCCCATCATGAATTTGCAGGGCTACTGATCCATCTCCCTTGCCAATCTTTTCGTCATGAAGATCCACCATTTCGGTACCGTTGAGGTAGGTCTGAACATGATCGCCCTCAACCCGGATACGGAGCGTATTCCACTGTTCGGGTTTGAGGATATTTTCTTTCTCGTCGGGAATCTGCACGAGCCAATTCCGGCCGTAGGATTCGTAGATGCCGCCGGTATCATGATTCGGGGGGGCTACTTCTACCTGCCAGCCACTAACTTTGGTGCCTTCGATAGTAGACCGGAAAAAGACACCACTATTACCGTTGGCTTCCTGCTTGAATTCCAATGACAGATCAAAGTTTTTATAGAATTTCTCGGTTGCCAAATAGCCATACTTTTTATCAGGTCCACTTTCGCAGATGAGTTCGCCCTTATCGACATACCATTTTTCGGTACCATAAATTTTCCAGCCGGAAAGGTCTTTACCGTTGAAAAGATTAATCGTTTTAGTTGGCGCCACGAAGGCAAGTATGCCCGCCAGGAAGCCAATAGCAATGCAGTATTTCATTGGTTATGAGAATATAAGTGGTTAATTCATTATAATTAAAAGGCCAGAACTGCTACCGGTTTGCCATGATTACGCAAACTGGAGCGGGAACTTTCACTGACTGGCCCGTATACGTCAGCTTGCCCGTTTTCTGATCGCGTTTAAAAATAGTGATATTGTCTGAATCCTGATGAGCCACGAAGATAAAATCGCCTTTCGGGTCGATCAGAAAATTGCGCGGTGTTTTGCCCTCGGTTGGCTGATCACCAACTTTGGTCAGTTTTCCGTCATTGCCAATGGCGAAAATGGCCAGGGTGTTTGCGCCCCGGTTGGACTGGTATAAAAACCTGCCTGATGGATCGATATGAATATCGGCGCTGGTATTTTCGCCCGTAAAACCAGCGGGTAAGGTTTTGACATTATCCTCGATCATCGTTAAGGCGCCCGTTTTTGTATTTCGAGAGAATACCGCTACTGTCGATGTCAATTCTTCGACGAGATAGACGTATTTGCCGTTTGGATGGAAAGCGGAATGGCGTGGCCCAGAACCTGGTTTTACACTTATGAATGGCGTTGATGCCGGTTTCACTGTACTTGCCTTAACATCAGTTTCAAAAATATTGAGTTTATCGGTGGATAGATCAGCCACGTAAACAAATCGGTTATCGGGAGCAATCGTTGCCGAATGGACATGAGCTTTCTCCTGCCGTTTGGCATTGGGGCCGCTACCAACGTCCTGAACACTATCTGAAGCGGCACTCAACGTACCGTCGGTATTAATCGGTAATACAGCCAGACTCCCCCCGCCGTAGTTGGCAACGAAGGCGGTTTTTCCTGTTTGATCAATGCTAATGTAACATGGCCCTCCGCCGAGCGACGACTGACCGTTCATAAACTGAAGTTTTCCCGTTGCCTTGTCAATGGCATAGGAACTGACCCCACCGAGTTTATCGGCTCCCTCATTTACAGAATAAAGGTATTTTCCTGATGGATGAATAGCCAGAAAAGACGGGCTTTTTGCATTTGAAACCGACTGGACAGGTTGCATGGTGCCTGCCTTTCGGTCAAATTCAAATACATAGATTCCTTCGCTACCCCGAATAGAATAGGTGCCAACATACATAATTTCTTTACTGGACTGAGCTTGCACACTTAGGCTTGCAGCAACTAAAATACCGATCAATAGCTTATTCATAAATACAGAAAGGAGACTGTTTAATAAGCACAGGGTTAACGTAAACTACCGATGCCGTTTATACTGATTTGCGGATAGAATTTTTAATTTTTTAAATTTTAATAGTCAGATAAGGAAATTATACAACTAGAATTGTTTTACATGAAGAATGTTGTAAAGGCGATTGGCTAGAATGCGTTACTTTTGTAAAACGATTAGCGCCGTTCTCTCAGCATCTATCATTAAAACCTAACTTTTCGTTAACACCTCCAGTACTATGAAACGAGTATTGATTATTTTTACGGCCGTAGCAATGTTAGCTTCCTGTAATAGCAAGAAGCGTCTGGCCGAAATTAAAACGTTACAAGATGCCCGTGATAAGGCTGTTGCTTCACTAACTGACTGCGATCAACGCACGGCAGATTTGCGCACCCAACTGTCGGCCAAGGACACCGATCTGCAAGGTAAAGACAAGCAAGTGGTCGATTTGCAATCCCAGATCGACTATCTCAAAAAGACCAATACTAACCTCCTCGACCGGATGTCGGATTTGTCGATTGTGAGCAAGTCAGGTGCTGAAAGCATTAAGAAGTCGCTCGAAACGTTGAACGAGCAGACCAAATACACGAATAATCTAAACTCCTCTATCCAGCGTAAAGATTCTCTGAATCTGGCATTGGTTATGAGCCTGAAACGATCTTTAGACGATATCAACGATCAGGATGTGCAGGTTGAAGTGAAAAAAGGCGTGGTTTATGTGTCGCTTTCCGATAAACTCTTATTCAAATCAGGTAGCTATGATGTTTTACCAGCTGCCGAAATTGTGTTGGGTAAAGTGGCTAAAGTGGTAAATGATCACAAAGACCTTGATATTTTAGTCGAAGGTCATACAGATGCCGTCCCTATAACAACAAATGCAATTAAAGATAACTGGGATTTGAGTGCTCTGCGGGCCACATCGGTTGTACGGACGTTACAGGGTAAATTTGGCGTAGCGCCTGGACGCATGACAGCCGGTGGACGGTCAGAATTTAGTCCGAAGGATGACAATACAACTTCCATTGGACGTCAGCAAAACCGTCGTACGGAAATTATTATCACCCCAAAACTCGATCAGTTCTTCAATCTGATGTCGGGTGGTCAGGCTGGCGGAAGCAAATAATCTATAAAGTTTCGCCCTCGATTGAATCGGGTTGTCACAAATCAAAATGCCCGTATCTGATTCAGATACGGGCATTTTGATTTGTGATTCTTGATATTGAATTAATCAGTAACCCGGCAGACTTTACTCACATAGTCACGGATTAATAACGACTAAATGACTCAATGGGAAATAATAACCAATTTACCCTGAGTTAGAACAGAGTTTATTGGCTACCAGTAAACTCTGTTCTAATCCGCTCGTTTGGGCTCTTCGGGTAATACCGACTTAGGAGTAGGCTGCTGATTATCGTCAGCCGGTGTTTCATCGGTTTCGTTATAAGTATTCTGAATCTGGGATTCATCAATTAACTCATCAGCTGGCAATACTGATGCTTCAACTGGATCTGGCCCGGAAATAGGCAAAAGACTATCCTCAATAGGGGGCTCGCCAAAAAACCGGCGCTGGAAGAACAATATCAAACACACACCCGTAAAAATGCAGGAGTCGGCAACGTTGAAAATAGGCGTTGAATAGTATTGACCACCCCAGACTGGCACCCACTCCGGAATGAATCCTTCCCAGGCGTCTACAAAAATCATGTCGATCACCTGTCCATGAAACCAGGGCGTTGGCGACCCATAGGGAGCATTGTTCAAAAAAACGCCGTAAAATGTACTATCGATAACGTTGCCAACAGCACCGGCCAGAATCATAGACATAGCCCAAAGTAACCCGTTTGGGGCGCCCCGATGAGCTAGATTTACTAAATAATAGCCAATGCCAACCATAGCAAACAGCCGAAAAATACTCAGTAAAAGTTTGCCATATTCATGACCCAGCTGCATACCAAACGCCATTCCTGGATTTAGTACATAATGGAGTTTGAGCCAATCGCCAGCGACTTTAATTTGACCTGCAAAGCCGGGTGCCATATAAAAATGTACAGCCAGCTTTACGCCCTGATCGAGTGCAATCAGCAGCAACGTCAGCAGAAAAAACTTATAGGGATTTTTACGGATCATAGCAAAAAATACAGCAAGATGCCGACCAATCGGCCGGAGCCTTGCTGCGCCTGAATACTCTTTTATTTACAGCCCTTACGGCGTTTTAATTCGTTACTTATCAACATAAACTCCCGACTACTCTGACCTGCAATCGACTTGTTTTCGGCTGCCCGACGGAATAAATAAGGCATAACTGTTTCAACTGGGCCATACGGTACATATTTGGCTACATTATATCCCGCGTTGGCAAGGTTGTAGGAAATATTGTCGCTCATGCCCAGCAACTGGGCGAAATAAATGTGCAAGTCATCGGGCATGATACCCATCTGCTTCATATGCTGTACACAGTAATCACAGCTCTCCTCGTTGTGCGTTCCGAGGCATACTGAAATGGTATCGCGGTTGGCTAAACAGTAGTCGATAGCTTCGTTAAAGGCAAGGTCTGTATCTTCCTTGGTTGGTTGAATCGGGTCCTGATATTCGTCTTCATGTGCCCGAAGCCGCTCTTTCTCAAGATAGGCGCCACGAACCAGCTTCACACCAAGAAAGTAACCTTTAGCCTGAGCTTCGGCTGTATCGCGCCGAAGGTGATCCATACTTTCCCATCGATACATCTGATACGTATTGTAGACAACTGGCCGTTCGTGGTTATAGCGGTTCATCATCTCGTAGGTCAATGTGTCAATTGTGTCTTGAATCCAGCTCTCTTCGGCGTCCACAAAAATGCGCACATTCCGTTCAGAGGCCCGGCGACAAAGCATATCTACCCGCTTCATAACCCGGTCAAATTCAGCTTTCTGCTCTTTATTGAGCGAGTCGCCAATCTGAATAGCTTCGAGAAGATCGGTAGAGGCAATGCCGGTCACTTTGAAAACAGAAAAAGGAATGTCCTTTGACTCACTGGCGCGTTCGATGGTGCGAATAATTTCGAGCGTTGTCTCATCGAAACTTTTTTCAGTCTCCTCTCCCTCAACAGAATAATCGAGTATAGTTCCAACATGAACATCGTGCAGATGTTGGATGGTTTTCTCCGAGTCCTGAATGCTCTCTCCCCCGCAAAATTGCTCGAAAATTGTGTTTTTGATGAGGAATTTGACGGGGAGTCGCAGGCGTAGGGCAATCTTTATAAAAAAAGTCCCTAAATTTACCAGCCATCCCTGATTCATCAACGCAAATAACCAGTAAGTCTTTCGGAGCTTAAAGTCCGACTGGGACGAAAAAGCAATCGAAGTGTCCTCAAAAGAAAGGGATTTTACGTCGGTAAGGTCCTGGACAGTCTCCGGCATTAGATTACTTCGGTTCGACATATCAGTGCTCCGTTTGGGCGGTGCTACTAGCATAGCTTAAGTGCGTGTCGGTTAACACGACCGAAATATATAACGAAATTTCGGTCAATAGGTTAAAATGCCGACGCGGCTTGTTTCGACAAACTAAAAACGGTTTTAAACAAAGTAAGGAACCGGACTGAAAAACAGCTGATTCCTTCACAAATATACTACAAAATTAAATTGAAAGTTCCCCATAGAGTAGTAGGTGTTACTCTTAGATTAAGCGTTTAGTATGAAAGTAGAATTAACCGTAGAGCCGCTTGGATCGTGGATTGAGACCAACGGTAAACCCCTGATCATTGCCGGTCCATGCAGTGCCGAGACCGAAGATCAGTTAGTTGAAACCGCTCGCCAGCTGAAAGCGTTGGGAGCCGTTCACGCCATTCGCGCGGGTGTATGGAAACCACGCACCCGGCCGGGAAGTTTTGAAGGGATGGGCGAAGCCGCGTTGCCCTGGATTCAGCGTGCCAAAGCAGAAACGGGCTTGCCCTTTGCTGTTGAGGTAGCCACACCCGAACACATCGAATTAGCTCTGAAATATGGCGTTGATATTTTGTGGATAGGTGCCCGCACAACTGTTAATCCATTTAACGTACAGGAAATTGCCGATGCGTTGCGTGGGGTTGATGTGCCTGTATTGGTGAAAAATCCTGTAAATCCTGATTTAGCCCTTTGGGTAGGTGCGTTTGAGCGCCTTGCCGGAGCCGGAATCAAGAAGTTGGGCGCTATTCACCGAGGATTTGCTACGGGTGAAGCCAGCAAATACCGCAACATTCCAATGTGGCAAATGGCCATTGAGTTGAAGTCAATCTTCCCTCAGTTGCCCCTCATTGGTGACCCAAGCCACATGGCAGGTAAGCGAACCTATCTGAACGAATTAGCTCAGATGGCTATGGACCTTAACTACGATGGCCTTATTGTTGAGTCGCACATTGATCCTGATAACGCTTGGAGTGATGCTGCTCAACAGTTGACGCCAACAGCCTTCGGCGAAATGCTCGATCATTTGCAAATTCGTCAGGTTGAGTCGAAAAACCTGGAATTCCAGAGCTTTGTGGAACAATCACGACG
>JANXVQ010000576.1 GCA_025351545.1 Spirosoma sp. | reverse complement strand
CGACTAGATTGTAATTCTTCAAATAACTCTAAATTTTGCAAGAGCTGGTTTAGTTCAGCGAAATTATCTGAGTTAGTATCTTGCCATTCAATAATTTGATCTATATAACCTTCACCTGATGAAGATACCTTACTACTTGCTTTTGCTTTTTGATAGTAAGTTCGTTCTGGAGGGAGCCTGAATGAGCCTATATAGTTGAAATTTCTATTCATCTCCTCATTCCAATATTCAAGCATATCTCTGATAGCTAATGGACTTAAGTGTATCCACGAAACAGCTTCATCTATTGAAGAAAACTGAATACTACTTGTTTTGACGTGTTCATCAACAGGAGCCCAATGTTCTTTTCTAGGAGATGATTTTATTGTGATTCCTGGTTTAAGGTTACGGACAAATTCCCAATCCCAATCTATATCTCTTATAAGCGTATGAACTTGTCGATCCTCAATTGTAATTGAAAGATTTATCTTATCCTTATCTTTTATTATGGAAATCTCCCAATCATCTAATATCCAAAATTTACAACTTTCTAATTCGGGTAATCCTGTTTGAGAATTAAGCTGCCAACGTGTTTCAAAATAGGCAGGTATTGTATGGGTCCGACATTTAAGCTTGACTTCTATTAGGTTATTTGTTGTTTTTCCTTTAACCATTTCCTCAAAGCTCCCCATGTTCACATACTGCCCATTCGGCGAAAGGTAAAAAGGAAATTGTTCCGTCTGCAACACTGCTAGAATCGCATTGATTAATGAACTTTTCCCGCTACTGTTTGCACCTGTCAGTAAGGTTATAGGCGCAAATTTTACGTCGAGTTCTTCAAAACATTTAAAATTCTTGAGCGAGAGCGAGTTAATCAGCATGGTTTTTTGTCAGCAAAGCTAGTGCCGAAAGTTAGCCATTTTCGGGGATTTTCGACGTAAACGCTATCTTTGCGGTATCAGTAACTGATTATGACAGAGCAAAAAGTTTCCCCGGCCACAACGCTGCAAGATATTATCGCCCACGCCAAAGAATATGGCTTCGTGTTTCCCTCTTCCGAAATCTACGATGGCCTACAGGCTGTCTACGATTATGGTCAGAATGGTGTTGAGCTTAAAAATAACCTCAAAACGCTGTGGTGGAAGGCGATGACCCAACTCCACGACAATGTTGTCGGGATTGATGCGTCGATCTTTATGCACCCGCTGACGTGGAAAGCATCGGGTCATATAGACTCGTTCAACGATCCGATGATCGACAACCGTGACTCGAAGAAACGCTACCGTGCCGATCAACTTCTGGAACTCAAAGCCGAAGCCTACGCTAACGCGGGTGACGAAGCCAGAAGTACGGCCCTGTTGCAGGAAATGGGACGTTTGTTGGGAGACAATGACCTCGAAGGCGTTCGGAATTTGATCATCGCCGAGGGTATCAAAGATCCCGTGTCGGGCACCGACAATTGGACCGAAGTGCGGCAATTCAACCTGATGTTTTCGACGCAGGTGGGTTCACTGGCCGAAGATTCCAGCCTGATTTACCTTCGTCCTGAAACGGCACAGGGTATTTTTGTCAACTTTCTGAATGTGCAGAAAACAGGTCGGATGAAGATTCCGTTTGGTATTGCCCAAATCGGAAAAGCCTTCCGAAATGAGATCGTAGCCCGGCAGTTTACGTTCAGGATGCGCGAATTCGAACAGATGGAAATGCAGTTTTTCGTGCGCCCCGGCACCGAAATGAAATGGTACGAAACCTGGCGTGATGCGCGGATGAAGTTCCACGAGGCCGTTGGCTTGCCCTCTGATAAGCTCAAATTCCACATCCACGAAAAGCTGGCGCACTATGCCAACGCAGCCGTAGACATTGAATATAAGTTCCCGTTTGGTTTCCGCGAGATGGAGGGCATTCACTCCCGCACCGATTTCGATTTGAAAGCGCACCAGGAATTGAGCCGTAAAAAACAGCAGTACTTCGACAATGATATTGATGAAGCGACTGGCAAACCGTACGGTAACTATATCCCCTACGTGGTTGAAACGTCTGTTGGAGCCGACCGTTTATTTCTGGCGGTCTTCTGCAATGCGTTTACCAAAGAGACCGTTGGGGAAGGCGATCAGCAGAAAGAGCGGACATACCTGAAACTGCATCCCGCGCTGGCTCCGATCAAAGCCGCCGTATTCCCGCTCGTTCGTAAAGATGGTTTGCCTGAAAAAGCGGAAGCAATCGTTAAGAGTCTTCGCTCGGAGTTTCGGATCGTGTATGAAGAGCGCGATGCTATTGGCAAACGATATACGCGGCAGGATTTGATCGGTACACCGTTCTGCATCGCCGTGGATTACCAGACGCTCGAAGACGACACCGTTACGGTCCGGTATCGCGATACAACGGATCAAATTCGTATTCCGATCAGCGAATTGAAAGCCCACATCGGGCAGGCTGTTTCGATGGAGCGGTTGCTGGAGAAAATGTAAACGTTTTACGACTTTACTTTAATTACAGAAAATCCCCGGAGACTAGTCTCCGGGGATTTTCTGTAATTAAAGTTCTCAAGAAAGATTAGCGCTGTTTTATACTTCGCCTATCAGCATCAGGGCACCCACTGTTACGTTCGAGGTTTCGTCGATTAGAATAGCCCCGCCAGTGGCGCGGTTTGTTTGATAGGGGTCGAAACAGATTGGTTGAGCCGTTCGCAAAACAACTTTTGCCAAGTCGTTTAGTTTCAAGCTTTCAACACCTTCAATCTCTTCGTAGGTGTTGATATTCAGCTGGTAAGCAATCTCCCGAACCGAGCAACGGGTGCGGGAAGTGCCCACTTGTAGTATATACTTACTACCCACTTTGAACTCTTTGGCATCCATCCAGCAAAGCATTGCTTCGACGGTTTGACTGCTGATTGGCTGGCTATCAGAGCGAACAATCAGGTCGCCCCGGCTAATGTCTACATCCGTTGCCAGATGCAGCACGACCGACATTGGTGTAACGGCTTCGTCCAGATGAGTTTCGGCGATCTCAATGGCGTCGATGGTTGAGGTCTCGCCAGAGGGTAATATCGTTATGGCATCGCCCTTGCGGAAAAGGCCACTGGTGATTTTTCCTGCATAACCCCTATAATCGTGTAACTCAGCTGTTTGCGGACGAATGACATACTGAACTGGAAACCGGCCTTGTTCCAGATTGATATCATCGTCAATTTCTACCGTTTCCAGATGTTCCAGAAGAGTCTGTCCTTCATACCAGGGCATTGTTTTCGATCTGTCAACAACGTTATCACCATCGAGCGCACTCATTGGAATATACGTTACGTGCTTGACGTTCAACTTTTTGGCTAATTCGGCATAGTGAATGCAAATGTCGGAGAACACATCCTGCGAATAATCCACAAGATCCATTTTGTTGACCGCCACTACAATGTGTGGGATACCCAACATCGACACAATCAGCGAATGCCGACGGGTTTGCTCGGCTACGCCATGCCGCGCATCGACCAGAACAATAGCCAACTGACAATTCGATGCACCAGTGACCATGTTGCGTGTATACTGGGTATGACCGGGTGCATCCACAATGATAAACTTGCGGGCTGGTGTCTGAAAATAGCGGTATGCTACATCAATCGTTATGCCCTGTTCACGCTCAGAGCGAAGACCATCGGTCAATAAAGCCAGATCAATTTCACCATCGTCGCGGCTTTTACTGGCACGTTCAATGGCTTCAAGCTGGTCAGCCAGGATGGATTTGGAATCGTAAAGAAGCCGCCCGATGAGCGTGCTTTTGCCGTCGTCAACCGAGCCGGCTGTTATAAAACGTAAGAGGTCCATTAATAATCAATTTCGATAATCTCATCACCAATTTGAATAAGTGGTCTTGCTGCTGAAAGGTGATAAGATTTACCACCTAAGTTTAGATCACTGCCTTCGGATGAGAACTTTATTTCAACAGTTGGGTGCGCATCGCCCCTATTTCTACGTCGAGAGATTCTCGATAGAGTAGCATGAGAAATAGTTCGCCCTAACTTAACACTATCCTGAAACATAACATCAGGATCGAGATCGAGAGGTTGAGTACCGTCAATGCCTGGAATTCGAACTTTAATCTTCTTGAAAGCCAAAGCATTGCCGTGAACTGTGGCCGACATAAATACATCTGGGTTAGCTAATCTGGCTAACTGCTTATTTTTACCGTTTTTCCAGTGTTCTACTTTTTCGGTGAAGTCATTTGATCTGATCTCACCGTTAGACCACAGCAACAAGACGTTGAATTGATCAACCTGGATTAACTTTTGTGGACGAATCAAGCTTCGTTGTACTGTTTCCATCGTTTCATTAATTGCTTCTTGTTAGCTATATCTAGAAGATAATCTTGAGCTTTTCTGAGTTGCTTATTTGGTAACAAGCCTCTGTAAATGCTCGCGTCGGCAATGACTAGTAATACTTCGTACTCCGCATAAGTAGCATGGATATGGGGAGGGGCATGATCATCAAAGTACATCTCTATTTTGATCCCATCGAGTAGGGCTACAGTAGGCATTTGGCCAAATTATAATCAAAAATACCCGCCTTTTTTGCGGTCTTCCATAGCAGCTTCACTGAGTTGGTCGTCCATG
>JANXVQ010000511.1 GCA_025351545.1 Spirosoma sp. | reverse complement strand
CTGAAAGGCACGAAGGTTCAACTGGTTGGCGACGATCTATTCGTAACTAATGTAACACGCCTTCAGGAAGGTATCGATAAGGGCATTGCCAATGCAATTCTGGTGAAAGTGAACCAGATTGGTTCATTGACCGAAACCATCGACACCGTGAATCTGGCCAAGCGTAACGCTTACAAGAACATTATGTCGCACCGTTCGGGCGAAACCGAAGATGCGACGATTGCCGATCTTGCTGTTGCTCTTAACACGGGTCAAATTAAAACGGGTTCGGCTTCGCGTTCAGACCGGATGGCGAAATACAACCAATTATTGCGTATTGAAGAGGAGCTAGGCGAAATGGGCTATTTCCCTGGCCTGAAGTTTTAACGTTTTTGGTGGTGTCGGGCCGGGTGGCCGACCGTCCGCGGCTGCGGTGCCATCTTTAACCCGACACCACCAAAACTATGTTTAACCGTCTTTTCCGCTATCTCCGTAATTTCTATGTCGCCACCGGCTTGGGACTGTTGGTGTGGATGACGTTTTTTGATGCGAATGATTTGCTAACCCAGGTTCGAAACTGGTGGAAACTACGCGAACTTGACGGTGATGCTAAATATTATCAGGCTAGAATTAAGGCGGTGCAGATAGAACGGCAGGAAGTGCTCGGCAATGATCGTCTTCGCGAGAAGTTTGCCCGAGAAAAATATCTCATGAGAAAGCCTGGTGAAGACGTGTTTGTTATTGTGAATGAGAAGAACGAACTGTTAGAAAAATAATAAAGACCGGGCCTACGGCTCGGTCTTTATTCGTCATTATGTTAAATGTCCTCTTCGTTTGTTACGGTAATATATGCCGATCACCCGTTGCGGAGGGTGTATTTCGGACGTTGGTTGCCGAAGCTGGGCTAGACAAACAAATTCGGGCTGATTCGGCCGGAACGGCGTCGTTTCACCTCGGTCAATTGCCTGATCGCCGAACCCGCGAAAACGCGCTCGAACATAACCTAACGCTCTCACACCGCGCCCGACGCTTAATTGGCGAAGACCTAGCCCAGTTCGATTATTTTGTGGCAATGGATGAAACCAATCTCGAGGCCATAGAAAAGCTTAACTATCGGAGCACGGGGCTGTATTCTACGGATACAATTTTTTTACTTCGCGAATTCGACCCGGATGTAAGCGATCAGCCCAACGTGCCGGACCCTTACTACGAAGGTCCGGAAGTTTTTGAAGAGGTGTACCAGATTACCCTCCGTTGCTGCCGTCAGTTATTGACGTATTTGATGCAACAGCATAATCTTAATGAGCGAGAGAGCGAAAGAATGAAAGAGTGAATTGGACCGGATGGTTTCCACTCTTTCATTCTTTCGCTCCGCTTCGGCGGTCCGATTTCACCTTTAAAATCTTTCACTCATTGAACCTATGGACAAAAAAGTCATTCTCATCATTCTCGACGGCTGGGGCATTCCGCTCAAGCCCGAAGTATCGGCTATTGAAGCGGCTCACACGCCGTTTGTGAACTCGCTGTATTTAAAGTACCCGAACAGCACACTGGAAGCATCGGGACTGGCCGTTGGTCTACCTGCGGGCCAGATGGGTAACTCCGAAGTAGGCCACATGAATCTTGGGGCTGGCCGAGTGGTTTATCAGGATCTGGTGCGGGTAAATAAAGCCGTTGACGAGCATACGCTCGACAAGGAACCAGTTCTGGTCGATGCCCTGACCTATGCCAAAGCGAATGGCAAGAAAGTGCATTTTATCGGGCTGGTATCTGATGGGGGTGTTCACGCACACATTGACCATATTAAAGGCTTGCTATCCATTGCCCATGCGCACAGCTTAACCGACGTTTTCGTTCATGCCTTTACCGATGGACGTGACACCGATCCTAAAGGGGGCATTAGGTATTTGACTGATTTACAGGCACATATGGCCGTTACTACCGGACAAGTTGCCAATGTTATTGGTCGTTATTACGCCATGGATCGCGATAACCGTTGGGAACGGGTTAAAATAGCCTACGACGCGATGGTAAAGGGCGAAGGCGAAAAGATAGCCGCTACCGACGTAACGAAATCAATACAGGAATCATATGATGCTGGTGTTACCGATGAATTTATAAAGCCGCTAATTGTAAGCAAAGCTGATGGGTTGCCGGTTGCCGTTATTGAAGAAGGTGATGTAGTGCTGTGCTTCAATTTCCGTACGGATCGAGGTCGTGAAATTACACAAGCCCTAACGCAGAAGGATTTTCCGGAGCAGGGCATGACGAAACTGGCGCTGAATTATATTACAATGACCAATTATGACAGTGAGTTTGTCGGCGTAAAGGTGATTTACGATAAAGACAACTTGCAAAATACATTGGGTGAAGTAATTGCCGCAGCGGGTCGAAAGCAGATTCGGATCGCTGAAACAGAAAAATATCCCCACGTTACATTTTTCTTTTCAGGCGGACGCGAAGAACCTTTTACAGGAGAGAAAAGACTCCTTTGCCCTTCGCCGAAAGAAATGGCAATTCAGGATGATAAGGGCGTGTCGATTACCATACCGGTGAAGACATACGACCAGATACCTGAAATGGCGGCCTATGATATCCGTAATGCGATCATTCCTGAATTAGAAAAAGAAGAAGTTGATTTTATCTGCCTGAACTTTGCCAACACCGATATGGTGGGCCATACGGGTGTATTTGAGGCTGTTATAAAAGCTGCCGAAACGGCTGATGCCTGTGCAAAGGCCGTTACCGAAGCGGCATTAGAACATGGCTATACGACTATTATCATTGCTGATCATGGCAATGCCGAATACATGACTAATGACGATGGTACGCCTAATACCGCCCACACGATCAACTTAGTACCGTGTATTTTGATCGATAAAGATTATCATCCTGCATTGAAAGATGGTAAACTAGCCGATATTGCCCCCACGATCCTACACCTTATGGGCATTCCGCAACCACCCGAAATGGGGGGCATAAGCTTGATTAAGGAGTAAATAAAAAACAGTAATTCACAAAAAAGCCGCTCTGAAAACTTCAGAGCGGCTTTTTTGTGAATTACGTTAACGATTACATATCGAATATAATACGGGAAGGATCTTCCAGAATTTGTTTCACACGAACCAGAAAGCTAACCGATTCTTTGCCGTCGATAATCCGGTGATCGTAAGATAAAGCCAGATACATAATTGGTCGAATCACAATCTCACCATTAACAACTACTGCCCGCTCAACAATGTTGTGCATGCCCAGAATCGCCGATTGTGGTGCGTTGATAATTGGTGTTGAAAGCATGGAACCGAACGTGCCGCCATTCGTGATGGTGAACGTGCCACCCGTCATCTGGTCGATAGTCAGCTTGTTGTCACGAGCTAGTCCGGCTAACCGAACGATTTCCTTTTCAATACCGGCAAAACTTAGTTTATCGGCATCCCGAATAACCGGAACAACCAGGCCGCGTTCTGTCGAAACGGCAATCGAAATATCGCAGAAATCATTGAAGACCATTTGATCGCCATCAATTTGCGCGTTCACCGCCGGGAAGTCTTTAAGAGCAATAGAAACGGCCTTCGTGAAGAATGACATGAAGCCAAGTCCCACCCCGTTTTTTTCTTTGAATTTGTCTTTGTATTTATTCCGCAAATCCATAACGGCTTTCATGTCCACCTCGTTAAAGGTGGTCAGCATAGCTGTTTCGTTCTTAACGGCTACCAATCGACGGGCAATTGTCCGGCGAAGTGAGGTCATTTTCTCCCGGCGCTGACCGCGCTCTCCGATTGCTGCGGGGGCCGCTGATGGCGTTGCGGTAGCTGGTTTCGGTGCGGCCGGTTGAGCCGGAACGTTGGACTGAACGGCTGGTGCCGGAGCGGGTGAGGCCTTCATGGCGTCATCTTTTGTTAGACGGCCACCAACACCAGTACCCTGAACCTGTTGAGCACTAACGCCTTTTTCGTCCAAAATCTTGGCGGCTGCGGGCGACGGATAATGAGCGGCATAGCCGTTCCCGTTCTGACTATTGGAAGCAACTTCAGGGGCTGGTGCATTCGTAGCTGGAGCCGGTGTAGTTGACGGAGCTACGGCAACACCTGCACCTACTTCAATTTTAGCAATCAGCGCACCAATCGGCAAGGTTTCGCCTGCCTGAGCAACAATACGCAGTATTCCGGCGGCTTCGGCTGGAAGTTCAAACGTAGCTTTGTCTGATTCAAGCTCACACAGTACTTCGTCGAGGGCAACCTGATCGCCATCTTTTTTGCTCCACGAGGCAATCGTCACTTCCGTAACGGATTCGCCCACGGCCGGAACTTTCATCTCGATAACACTTGCCGCTGAACTGGCAACAGGCGCCTGAACAGGTTCTGCTACGGCTTGTACGGCGGGTGCAGTTTGTGGCGCAGGGGCAGCTTGTACCGGCGTTTCTACCTTGGCTGGTTCGGCTGTTGGGGCAGGACTTGGGGTACTTCCACCGCTGTCAATCGTACAAATACTGGCACCAATAGGCAATACATCGCCTTCCTGAGCCAGAATATGCAGAACGCCATCGGCTTCGGCCGTTAATTCGAACGTCGCCTTGTCGGAGTCGAGCCCACAAAGAACATCGTCCATTTTTACGTGGTCACCTTCTTTCTTATACCAGGTGCCAACGGTTACTTCGGTAATGGATTCCCCCACAGGAGGGATTTTCATGTCAACGGCCATATATCGAGTTGTAAGGGCGCAAGTCGTAAGTGAATAAGTCTATGTACCGGCTGGTTAACCCGTAAAACAACTTAGTCACTTACAACTCACAACTGAATTTATTCAAACGCTCTCCGAACGATGTCGGCTTGTTCCTTTATATGTATTTTTGCGTATCCTGTTGCGGGTGAAGCGGCAGCCTTACGCGCAATAATTGGCAGATTCATACCAATGCGTAACAGAAAAGTCCATGACCCCATATTTTCGGGCTCTTCCTGTACCCAGAAAATCTCAGGCTTTTTGTAGGCGCTCAATATAGCGTCCAGTTGATTTTTGGGGAACGGAGCAATTTGCTCCAACCGGACAATAGCGACGTCGTCGCGCTGGTCTGTCTGTTGCTTTTCGAGTAAATCATAATAGATTTTACCTGTGCAAAGTAACACACGTTTTACTTTCTTCGCCGGTGCGTAACTATCGCCCAGCACTTCCTGAAAAGAACCTTTGGTAAGGTCTTCCAATGGTGAAACGCACTTTGGATGACGTAGCAATGACTTAGGCGACATCACAATGAGTGGCTTACGGAATGGCCACACCAACTGCCGACGCATCAGGTGGAAAAAGTTAGCGGGCGATGTAATGTTCGCCACTACCATGTTGTATTCGGCGTAGAGCTGCAAATAGCGCTCAGGGCGGGCATTTGAGTGCTCCGGGCCCTGACCCTCGTAGCCGTGTGGAAGCAGCAAAGTTACCCCATTTTGGATACCCCATTTCGATTCACCAGCGGCAATGAACTGGTCAATAATTAGTTGAGCACCATTGGAGAAATCGCCAAACTGCGCTTCCCAGATAACCAGTGCATGTGGATTAGCCATTGCATAGCCGTATTCAAAACCCAGTACACCATATTCTGAAAGCAACGAATTGTAAACCTGGAACTTCGGTTGCCCTTCTTTAATAAAGTCGAGCGAAGAGTAGGCCTGGTTCGTTTCGGAATCGTGAAGCACAGAATGACGGTGCGAAAATGTGCCACGCTGCACATCCTGTCCACTCAACCGAACAGGTTTGCCATCGAGCAGCAAAGAACCGTAAGCCAGCAATTCGGCCGTACCCCAGTTCACCACTTTCGTGTCGGTGAGCATGGTTTGCCGGTCTTTCAGCAGCTTATCGATCTGTTTCAGAGGCTTGAAACCTTCTGGAATTTTAACCAATGCCTGGCCAACAGTCTCCAGAACTTCGGCAGAAACGCCCGTTTCGGGTGACTGACCAAAGTCTTTCGGTTCGCTAAAGCGTAGTTCGGCCCAATCGAGGTCCAGACGAAGGGGTTTATACGGAATTTCTGCTTTTTGCTTGACGCGGTCGAGCCGGTCCTGCAATTGCTTTTTGAATTCCGTATCCATACGCGTTGCCAGTTCAGCATCTACATCGCCCCGCTTAATAAGCAGGTCTTTGTAAATCTCGCGCGGATTCTGATGCTTTTCGATGATGTTGTACATCGTCGGTTGCGTGAACTTTGGCTCATCGGCTTCGTTGTGGCCATAGCGACGATAGCAGACCATGTCGATAAACACATCACGGTTAAATTTCTCGCGAAATTCAACGGCCAGTCTAGCACAAAAAATAACCGCTTCCGGGTCATCACCGTTGACGTGAAAAATAGGGGCGTCGATGATTTTAGCTATGTCCGAACAATAGATAGACGAGCGGGCATCCTCAAAATCGGTGGTAAAGCCAATTTGGTTATTAATCACAAAATGGACCGTACCGCCGGTTTTATAACCCGCCAGTTTAGCCATCTGCGTCACTTCGTATACAATACCCTGTCCGGCAACAGCCGCATCACCGTGAATCAGAATAGGCATGATTTTCGTGAAATCACCATTGTATTCTTCATCGGCCTGCGCCCGTACAAATCCTTCAACCACTGGGTTAACCGCTTCAAGGTGAGATGGGTTAGGGGCCAGTTTAACGCTGATTTGCTTGCCTGACTTGGTTTCGATTAAACTCGAATAGCCAAGGTGATATTTTACGTCACCATCGCCGTGTACCTGTTCGGGTACGTTCCCTTCAAAGCCGTCGAAAATCGACTCATACGACTTGCCTAAAATGTTGGCCAGTATATTTAGTCGTCCCCGGTGAGCCATACCAATCATTACCTCCTCAACGCCCATGTCGGCCGCCTGGTTGATAATTGTATCCAAAGCCGGAATTGTCACTTCACCTCCTTCGAGGGAAAAACGCTTTTGGCCTAGATACTTGGTTGCCAGAAAGTTTTC
>JANXVQ010000510.1 GCA_025351545.1 Spirosoma sp. | reverse complement strand
CAGCGGACGAATCAACTGATGAGGTTGTAGAGCCTGAAGCTGATGAGTTAACTCCAGAAGTTAATGTGCCGACGGTCACCATAGTTGAATCTGCTGTTAGTGAGGATATTACGGCTCAATATGCCGATGTCCACGAACCAGAAGACGAAGCTCCTGTTCAACTGGCTATTGATTATAGTCAATTTTCGAAACAGGATTTTGTAAATCTGCTTGAAACACAAATGGCTGCAATCAGTGTAGCCTCTGTAACACCCGGCGACTTTAAAAAAGCCGATCAGGTGTTGAAGGACGTCAAGCCCTTGTTCGACCAAATGAAGCGGGCCGAGCGCGAAGCTGCTCAGCAAGCCTACGTTGCCGAAACGGGTGCCGATGAGGGTTTCGAGTATAAATACGATGATTCGGTTCAGCGGTTCGATGAGTTATATAAGCTCATCAAGAGCCAGAAAAATACATACTTCCAGAATTTAGATAAGGCGAAAGATACAAATTTTGCTTCTAAAACGGAGTTGCTTACCCGCTTGCGTGAACTGGTTGAAACCGACGAAAACAACGCGGGCGATCCGAAGGTTAGCTGGAACGAATTTAAGAAAATTCAGGACGACTGGAAGTCGGCCGGGAACATGAATTCTCCGCATAACGCGACACTTTGGGCCACGTATCATGCCTTGGTTGATCGTTATTACAGCAACCGAAACATTTATTTTGAATTAAAAGAACTCGATCGTAAGCGCAACACCACCCTTAAAACGGAGGTAATTGAGAAGGTCGAAGCAATGGCGAAAGCGTCGGGAGAAACCTCTGTTACGCGTCAAACAATTGACGAAGCCAATGCTCTGTTTGAAGAATATAAGCACATTGGTCCGGCCCCTAAAGCCGAGCAGGAAGTGCTATGGGGCCGCATGAAAGCTGCTTTAGATGTACTATATGACAAACGCCGGGGTCAAACCAACGATCAACGGAAAGAGTCGGCCCAGCTATATGAAGAGAAGTCGGCTATCTACGAAGAGTTAGTGCCCATTACGTCGTTTACATCGAACAGCATTAATGACTGGAACGACAAAACGAAGGCCGTAATGGCCTTGCAAGACCGCTGGAATGCTATTAAAGGACCAATGCCCCGAGAAGAAGGCAAGGAATTGAGCAAAAAATTCTGGGCTGCGTTGAAAACGTTTTTTCATAACAAAGGTGAATTCTTCCGGCAATTAGAAAGTAAGCGGGAAGAAAATCTGCGGGCTAAAGCGGACCTTTGCGAACAGGTAGAAGCCATTCTGGCAGCCGAAGAAGAGTCGCCCGAAATAACACAGACGGTTATCGAATTGCAACGCCAGTGGAAAAACATTGGTCAGGTGCCTGAGAAGCAGAAGAATACTATTTTTGACCGCTTTAAAGCTGCCTGTGATGCTTTCTTCAATAAAAAACGTTCGAAAAATCAGGAAACAGAACGCGAATTTGAAGGAAACTTAGTCGCCAAAATTGCTCTTATCGAGCGTATTGAAGCGGCTGCAACGGCTAATGCAGATCTATCTCAATTGAATGAATTCAAGAAGGAGTGGAATAGTATTGGGTTTGTTCCGAAGAAAGATATGCAGTCAACCCAGAAGCGATATATTAACGCGGTGAATGCGTTGGTTGGCGCAACGGGTAAAATTCCGGTGAAAGATAAAGAGCGGATTATGTTGCAAAGCGAAGCTGAAGCAACCCGTAGTAATACAAGTGGCGGTCGTGATCGTGACTATGCCCGTGGCAATCGTGATGGCGGTAGCGGCAATGTCGATAATAAACGCGAAAGCGATATTCGTCGTCGCATTACATCAATCGAAAACGATATTGCTACTTATCGTAATAATATTGAGTTTTTCGCCCGTTCAAAGAATGCCGATAAAATTCGCGCTGACATCGACAGGAAAATTGCTGATGCTGAAAAGCAACTAGAGGATCTTCGACATCAGCTACGGGTGGCCCAGGCGTAACCACATTAGAGAAAGCAAAAAAGGTGGTCTGATTTTTAATTGGACCACTTTTTTTGCTTTTTTCAGACTTCCGATTTGCATCGAACGAGTAAAAAGACTACTTTTGCATCACGATTCGGAAACGAGTTGAGAGTTGTTGCCAGTGTCGGATAGCGGTCGATTCCGCCTGATTTGTAATCAGGATGCTCACGCGCGTCGGGGGTTCGAATCCCTCCACTGGCTCATTGATAATCAGCCACTTAGCTAATATGCTAGGTGGCTGATTTATTTTGTGTGCAATGCAATGTGCAATGCGTTTAATGAAACCCTGCTATTTGTTAAAATATGGCCACATCTATGAATGCTAAAAAAGTGATACTTATTGAAAATACTCACTTTGATTTTGTTAGTACATTAGCTTATCATAATATTCAATCAGAAATTGATAGGATGGTAGAACAAGGCTATTTTGAAGCGATTCCCGTACAAGACTATATATTTAAGTATATAAATATCAAACCTAACAATATTCTAGGTAGAAGATATGATGACCAGACTTACCTGTTAGTTATTGACGTAAGAGACCAAATTCAAATATTCCGTTTGGCTTAATCAGAACTTGAAT
>JANXVQ010000909.1 GCA_025351545.1 Spirosoma sp. | reverse complement strand
CGTCGTGCAAAACAGTTTAGGATTGTATTTCTTGGCCTGCTTTTCGGTTGTTCTACCCCTGAATCCCCTGAAGGGGACTTTTCTCGTGTTCGGCCAAAGTCCCCTTCAGGGGATTCAGGGGTAGAACAACATCTTCTTCATTTCTCTATTTGTTTTTCTCTTTCTCAGTCAAAAACAACAAGCCAAAAACCAGCCGGGTCGTGTATACGACCCGGCTTTTGTATATAACATCGGTCGAAAATACGTTATATTTGGAACCCGGTTCGGATAGATCCGGTCTAGATTGACATAAAGCATATTGACCCGTTCACAACAGCAGATTCGTTTGCTTGGTATGCTTTAGGGTAGCTTACTTTGCTATTTTTGCAGATGGGTAAGTTGGCAACCGTCAGGCAAGCCAAATCTAGAGTAATCAGGTTTTTCTACGACTATTAACGCATGAGTCAATACAGGGAGCGATTCCGCGCTGTTCGGCACGCTTTTGGCGAATTTCGACAACGCCAAAAATTAGTAGGCAATGTCAGACGCGGGGTTGGCCGCCAAATTGCACGAGTCGCGGGTAAAGAGCGCGTCGATTTGTGGGTTAGCACCTATCAGGGTTACCGTGAGCAGTTTCGATCGTTCGTCCATCGGTATATTGACCCTGATTCCTGGTATTATCCGTACCTCAAAAAAATTACAAAAGGGGTACTTTGGGGCTCCCTGGTATTGGGATTATATGTATTCGTGCTCAATTACAACTTCTTGTATTTGACGGGAGAGATGCCGAGTGTCGAAGAATTGAAGAATCCAAAACTCAATCAATCGTCAGAGATTTATTCACAGGATGGGGTGATGATCGGCAAATTCTACGCTGAAAACCGGACGCCTATCAAGTACGAAAACATCCCAAAATCGGTTATTGAAGCACTTATTGCTACCGAAGATGCCCGCTTCTACGATCATAGTGGCGTTGATCCACGCGCTATTGGCCGGGCCGTTATTAGCTTTGGACGTGATGGGGGTGGCTCGACTATTACCCAACAATTAGCCAAGAATCTTTTTAAAACGCGCAAAAAAAATAACACAGGCTTCTTGTCGCGTATTCCACTTATCCGGAAAGTTGTCTACAAGTCAAAAGAGTGGTTGATGGCTCTTAAACTGGAACGAAACTTTTCGAAAAATGAAATTATTACGTATTACTTCAATACGGTGGACTTCGGCAGCAACGCGTTTGGGTTGAAAACAGCTGCCCGAACTTTTTTCAACAAGGCTCCCGATAGTTTGAATGTGCAGGAAGGTGCTGTGTTAGTTGGTTTACAGAAAGCCACGACCAACTACAATCCGCTTAAAAATCTCCAACGCTCACGCGAACGCCGAAATATTGTGCTGGGCCAAATGGCCAAGTATAATTTCCTGACCAAAGTCCAGGCTGATTCAATTAGCGCGTTACCTCTTGTGACCGACTTTACACCAGAAAACCCTTATTCCGGGCCAGCCAGCTACCTTAAAAATGCCGTTCAGGATTTTGTGAAGAAATGGGGTGAAGAAAATGGCTACGATCTTAATACCGATGGGCTCCGTATTATTACCACCATCGACTCGCGGATGCAAACCTATGCCGAACAGTCTACGAGCCAGAAAATGAAGCAGTTACAGCACACCTTCGATAATCATTGGCGCGGCCGTAACCCCTGGACCGATGAGGATGGTAAGGAATTACCCGGATTTATTGACTCCGTTGCCCAGCGAACAGAGCGCTATAAATCCCTGAGTCGGCGGTTTAAAGATTTATATCCCGATTCGATCATGTATTATATGAAGAATAAAAAGTACAAGATGCGGGTATTTAGCTGGAATAATAAGCGCGGTTATGAAACGCGCGAAATGACGCCTTACGACTCCATTGCCTATTACAAGCATTTTTTGCAGTCGGGTATGGTGGCAATGGACCCGCGCACGGGGTACATCCGGGCGTGGGTTGGCGGGCTGGATTACGACTACTTCAAGTATGATCACGTGAAGCAGGGCAAACGCCAACCGGGCTCAACCTTCAAACCATTCGTTTATACCACCGCTATTGACGATACGCTGATTAATCTTAGCCCCTGCGACCGAATTCAGGACCGGCCATTTCGTAAGGAATACCGAGAAAATGGGGAGGATAAAATCTGGGAACCCCGAAATTCAACCGGCTATTATTCCTATTCAAATATGACTCTACGCCGGGCTATGGCCCGCTCCGTAAACTCGATTACGGCCCAGCTAACAGAGCGCGTCACCCCCGAACGCGTGGCTCAATATGCACATCGAATGGGTATCAAGAGCCGATTGGAAGCCGTGCCTTCCATTGGGCTGGGCTCATCAGATGTGTCTCTTTATGAACTGGTTGGTGCCTATTGTACCTTCGTAAACGATGGCGAATCTACCGAACCAATCATTGTTCAGCGTATAGAGGACCGAGATGGTAACGTAGTTGAGACATTTACAAGTCAACATAAACGAGCTATCAGTTCTGAAACGGCCTTTCTGATGCGGTATATGTTACAGGGAGGCTTGCAGGAATCCGGGGGCACATCACAAAATCTTTGGTCGTTCGATCTGTTTAAAAATCACAATGAAATGGGTGCTAAAACCGGCACTACGTCCAACAATTCCGATGGCTGGTTTGTCGGTGTATCCAACAATTTAATTGTTGGTGCGTGGGTTGGGGGTGATGACCGCAGCATCCACTTCCGTTCGACCGATTTAGGTGAAGGAGCTAAAACGGCATTGCCCCTGGTTGGAAGTTTTCTGGAAAAAGTCTACCGCGATCCGCGATTCAAAAGCTTGCAGGGACCGTTTCCCAAAGGCGAGGGCATCACGAAAAACTATCTGAACTGCGGACCCTCCGGCGATGAAGAAGGTGCTGCCGAGTCAGATTCAACCGACACGTCGGGTACATTAGGTGACTCAACGTTCATTCCCACGGCTCCTGATCCTGATCCAACTACTCCGCCCGACACAACCAACAGGCCATAATATTCGATTTATTTTCCAGGGCAGTTATCGATCATATCTCCAGGATATGATCGATAACTGCCTTTTTTAAGTGTTTTATAACAATTAGCATCGTTATAGTGTAATTCAATCCAAGAGGGTGTTTTACCAACCAAACGACATGGAAACGAGCTATACAATTTTCGTTTGTACTGATAATAACCTACTCTTAACTCCGACGAGTCTGTCATAAGCACCTTGTAAATTGCTCGATCTTTGTTTTAAACTACGCCGGAATTTTTTATTAATGACCGATGAGACAAATATCAATTGACACAGTTTAAACCTTTAGCGGAAAATTTGCAGTTATAGATCTACACCTTAATATTATGAAATTATTCACACAAATCTTTAGCTGGACTCTACTCACTGTACTCATATTAATCGTTGGCGTGTTGGTTGTAGCCTGGTTTGTCGATTCCCGTCAGACAGACAAGGAACTGGTTGAGGAGTTTCATGACCAGCAGATTCATCCAACTATACATTACTACCACGTTAATCAACGACGCACTGACGGAAATAAGGGAACCGAAGAGCCACGAACTATTCGGTTTATTGAAACACCTGTTTCACCTGCCAATTCTACTCTGCCGGTCGTAATCTTTGTTCATGGGGCACCAAGCTCTCTATCGTTTTTTAAGGAATTTTTCAAGGATACGATGTTGCTGAACCGTGCCCAACTGGTGGCCGTTGACCGACCCGGTTACGGTTATTCTGACTTCGGACGGGTCGAAACATCAATTATCCGGCAGGCTGAGTTGCTGCAACCGCTCATTGAGCGGTATCGAAAAGCACCATATATAATGATTGTCGGCTCGTCGTACGGTGGTTCGGTGTCAGCAAGGCTGGCAATGAACAATCCCGGGCGGGTCAATCATGTCGTGTTCGTTTCGTCGGCATTAGGACCGGGGCTGGAACGAACGTACCCCATTAGCTATCTCGCCGACAGCCCGTTGATTCGCTGGGTGGTATCGCCACTTCTTCGCCTGGCAAATGACGAAAAACTGGCGCATAGAAAAGCGCTG
>JANXVQ010000906.1 GCA_025351545.1 Spirosoma sp. | reverse complement strand
CTAACGCTATGAAACGTTTTGGATGCCGGGGCGGCACCCTGATCGAAGTAGCCACCTAACGTGCTGTTGTTGCCAACCGGGAGGCCGAGTTGTTTACGACCGGAGCCATACCTCGTAAAGTGTGGAAAACGACATCGGCTTTAGACATTGGCAACAACAGCACGTTAGGTGGCTACTTCGATCAGGGTGCCGCCCCGGCATCCAAAACGTTTCATAGCGTTAGTGTCCCCGTTGGCATCAACACACTGGTCAACCAGATCGACAGCAAGCATTCCCTGAACATGGATGCGTATAAAAAGGAAGCGCAACGGGTTGTCAAAACCCGTGCGGAATCCGAACTCAATGCCCAGGTTAAGGCCAATAGTGGTGGTTTACAACAACGAAATACAGTTGGTTTGGGGGGCGATATTGCCTGGGCACTTATCACGTATCTACACCCTGAGCGAGCGGGAGTTACGGCCATAGCCATCACAATGGATGATGTCGAACGATTCAGAAAGCTGGCCTTGACGGACTACAAAGAGCTTACGAAACCCAGTTTAAATGGCATTGCGAATCCTGCCATCCGGGATCAGGCCGAGAGTGATATTAATACGATTCAGAATCAACTCAATGAAAAACAGCTGATTGCGGGGGCCTTATGGCTGGAATCCATTATGAAGGCCTATTCAACGACAACTAGTCCGAAGCGTTTTGTATTCGTCCGTAATGCCGATGTAGGTTGGGTAACCGGCAAGTTTTTGGAGACCATCAATTACGAGTATGAATCAACGATTGCCAAAGGTTCTTTGTATACGCGCTAAGGTTTGTCTTGATAAAAAGAAGGGGTCAGAATCGGAAAAAGCTTTCCCTTATTCTGACCCCTTCTTTTTATGACTTTATTCCTGCGTTGTACAAGTAGTTTTACATCCATATCACTCCAGTTCAGCCACATACGCGCCCATCTGCCGAACCGAAAAACAGGTGATATCCAACGCTTTGGCCTCTAGTAACAGCTTGTCTGTCAGCGGTGTTTTGTTGGAATCGTCGAATATGATATGGCGGGCCACAACACGCCCGTTCAACTGATTCCACTCCTGTAGTGCATTTCGCCGGATAATGAGATAGTCCACGACAGCGGGTAATCGCCAGTGATTTTTACCGCTTAGCTTATTAACCAACAATATTGATTTTCCCTGCCAAACCCATAAAGCATAATCACGGCTTTGGTGATAGGCAGGAATGGAGTTTATCGAATCGGATGATGTGCTATTGCGGTTTGCATTCGTGACCGTTAAATCCGAAATGCCCCACTGCCCAAAGGTATTTTTCAAATAAAAATCGAAGGAGCGCGTGTCGTTCGTATCAAGATCGGTCAGTAATCTGCTCTGATGCCCATCGGTTAAACTAACCGCTGTTCGGTGCGGCAGAAAATGTACGGCTAGCCGTTGTTGGTGGGCTTGCTGGTAATCGTCTACGATCGTCAATCCAGCTAAGAACACGGCCGAAACACAAGTTGCCCACAAGTACGTCCGGTTACGGGTCAGCAACAGGGCAGCGCCACAGAAAATAATTGCGTAGATTAGTATCATTGCCGTTTGTGAGAGCCATAACCCATCCCAGGCGGCACCCGGCAATTGACTCGTTTGAGTAACGGCATAATTGAGAATCCAGGCCGTTTTATTTAACAACCAACCCAATATATCATTGAGATAGGGCACCCAGCAAAAGGCCAGCGTTGCCATTGCCAGTGGTAACAGAATTTCCGACATGACAATCACAATGGGATTTGCCAGCAGGAAATAGGTTGGAAACTGATGGAAATAAAATACGCCCAACGGAAACGTAATCAACTGAGCCACAATAGCAACAGCCGTTAATTCCCAAAGTCGATTCGCCCACTTATTGCGGAATGTAATGGACTGATAGAGCGATGATTGCCACGCGCCAATACCCGCTACTGCCAGATAAGACAACTGGAATCCCGCCGAAAACAGCGCGTAAGGATCAAAACAAAGTATAAAAAATGCCGACGCTCCCAGTGTATTAGCCAACTGTTGCTGACGACCCGATGCATTGGCTATAATGAGAATCGAAAACATGCCCGCCGACCGGAGCACCGGGGGCGAAAAGCCTGTAACGAGTGCGTAGAACCATAAAATTGTTAACTGTAGAAAAGCCATCAGAATTTTACCCCGTGGCCGCTTCGTCAGAAAACTTAATAGCAACGTCAATACGCTGAACAGAATGCCCACATGAAGCCCCGAAACGGATAAAATATGTACGGCTCCGGCGGCCGAATAAGCTCGGTACAGTTCGGTATCCAGATCATCACGCACACCCAGAATCATGGCATTTACAATACCATATTCGGCACGGGTGCCAACTTGATAGGTAATGACGCTATCGGCCCAACGGTTAACGCGGGTAGCTAAATTAGTGATGCGGCCAGGTGGATCAACGGTAAGAATCGTCCGCTGAAACGTTCGCAGATACTGCTGGTGATGGACATTCCGGTAGCTTAGATAGCGTTTGTAGTTAAACTCACCGGGGTTTAAGGGCGGGTCAATCGGGCGGGGCGCACCCGTTACCAACCAGACTTCGCCATAACGGGGTATAGACTCGCCCGCCTTATCCAGGTACACAATGACCCGGCCGCTGAGCGGTTTCCAGCCATCGGCATTACGGTTTCCCCACTCTCCCCGACGAATATTTAATTCAACCCGGAAGGTCTTGGCACGTTCTTCGGGCTGAGTTACCACTACACCTTCATAGACCCGAAGTGTATCGGTTAAGTGAACAAGGTTATCGG
>JANXVQ010000462.1 GCA_025351545.1 Spirosoma sp. | reverse complement strand
CGACTATCTAAAACGGCTGGCTCAGGAAAATGGATACCCGTATCAGCCGAATTGTTTGATGTGTTGCAAAAAGCAAAAACCATTACCCAACTCTCAAAAGGTCGCTTTGATCCCACAGTTGGGCCATTATCGCTATTATGGCGGAGGGCCGTTCGGCGAAACGGGTTTCCAACTAAAAAAGAACGTCGGCAAGCCCGGCGATTAGTGGGCTATACACTAATGGACTTGGACCGCACAACGCAGACGGTTCGTTTGCGCCGGGCCGGAATGCGGTTAGATGTTGGCGGCATTGGTCAGGGGTTTGCTGTTGACGAAGCGCTGATTGTAGTAAACCGACTCGGTATCCGTTCGGTCCTGCTCGATATTGGGGGCGATATTTTAGCGGGCGATCCACCACCGGGTAGTGCTGGCTGGCGGGTAGGCATTGGCTCTGGCAGAGCAGGCGATACCGACACAACAACGATTGTGCTCAAAAATGCCGCTATCACGACCTCCGGTGATACATACCGTTTTCTGGAACACAACGGTCAACGGTACTCACATATTATGAACCCGCGTTCGGGCTTGGGACTGCGTCATTTTGTTCGGACAACGGTGCTGGCGCCTGATGGTTATCACGCCGATGCCTTGACAAAAGTGTTCAGCGTGGCTGGCCTTCGCAAAAGCCGCCGGTTACTAAAGCGCTTCCCCGACACAAAATTGCTACTCCTCGAAAACAAAAAAGGCCGACTGCACAAGTGGCAGTCGGCCCCGTTTTGACTGGTATAAAGACTGTCTCTACGGTTACACCGTTACCGTTTTTCCCGGCACGGCAATCGCATATAATCCGTTTGCATCAGGCAGGCTTTTGGGCATAGCATCCCAGGCCAACGTTGTGGGAAAAAGATCAATTTGTGAATTTAATGCTTCGTCCCACTTCACCACTTTACCTGAATAAGTAGCCATACGGCCCATAATAGCGGTCATGGTGCTTTTCGCTACGCGTTCGGCATCGGCAAACTTATATTCGCCTTTGGCAATAGCTTCGAACAGTTCGTCGTGTTCAATCTGGTATGGATTGCCATCCGCTTTGGCATTGTGGGTATAAATGGACTGACCATTATAGCCCAACAATGCGCTGCTTTTCTTCTCCATACCTTCAACTTTACCTTTGGTGCCGAGGAACATTTCGTCCACCCGGCTATACGTACCTTCGTAGTGTCGGCACTGGCTGTTAATCGTTGTGCCATCGGCATAGACATAATCTATGATGTGGTGATCGAAAATTTCACCATAATCTTTGCCCGTGCGAACCTGCCGACCACCCGTTCCCTGACAGGAGACTGGATAACTGTTTTTCACCCAGTTGGCTACGTCGATATTATGGACGTGCTGCTCGTTGATATGGTCGCCACATAACCAGTTGAAATAATACCAGTTGCGCATTTGGTAGTCCATTTCGGTCTGGTTGGGTTTGCGCGGTTTCTGCCAGACACCCCCACTGATCCAGTATACCTGTCCACCTACAATATCACCCAAGGCCCCATCGTGGATACGCTTAATCATTTCGCGGTAGCTGGTCTGATAGCGTCGTTGTAGACCCACAACTACATTTAACTTTTTCCTTTTGGCTTCTTCCGCAGCCGCTAATACCCGACGGATACCCGGTGCATCGGTAGCTACGGGCTTTTCCATGAAAATCTGCTTATTCTGCCGAACGGCTTCTTCAAAATGACTTGGTCTGAAACCGGGCGGTGTGGCCAGAATGACTACATCGGCCAGCGCCATAGCCTGTTTGTAGGCATCGAATCCCACAAACTTATGATCCTCCGGCACATCTACTTTGGGCGTTCCGTCGGCAGCTTTAAGACCACGTTCGGTTAGGGCTTTATAGGCATTGTCCAGTCGATCGCGGTAGGCATCAGCCATTGCCACAATTTTTACGTTTTGCTTTGTGCTGAGGGCCTGTTGAGCCGCGCCCGTGCCGCGCCCACCACAGCCAATAAGGGCCACCTTTATTGTATCGTTTACCGAAAAGTGATAGCCTGAACTACCGGCGGCTTTTGTCTGATACGGTAAACTGCCCAAGAGGGCGCTGCCCGTTAATAAACCGGAAGCCTTTAAAAAGTCCCTCCGATCCTGGTTCGATTCGCTAGTCATGTATATAGAAAATTTCGGTTGAGAGAGTTGTCTGATTATAAAGAGGCTAGGCGTTTAAATTTACTAGTTATCATACCAATACTTGACTAAGCAGCCTTTTTAATCAGTGACGAACTTTGTCAATTGCAAGATAAATTTGTACGAAAACGAGACTTATGCGTATGTTTAGCATCAATGTAACCAAGAGATACTTTACTCACCTTTTATTATGCACTTATGTTAAAAGTAACTACTTATTCAACTCTATTTTTTGGATTGTTGTGCCTTCTATGTATTGAAGCACAAGCCCAAACGAAGATTGCCGGGAAAGTAACCGACGAGGCTAAAAAGGAAGAATTAGCCGGTATTAGCATCGCTGTGAAAGGTAAAGTTATTGGCACAATTACTGACCAGAAAGGTAATTTTTCACTCACAACAAATACGCCGACACCATTTACCATTGCCGTTTCGGCCGTTGGGTTTCAGCGGCAGGAGTTTGTTATTAACGGTAACCGAACCGACCTGAATGTGAGTCTGAAAGAACAGATAACACTTGGTCAGGAAATTGTTGTCTCCGCTTCGCGGGTAGAGGAAAGCGTATTGAAATCGCCGGTGTCGGTGGAGCGATTGGATATTCGTTCCTTTCAGTCTACGCCAGCCGCTACGTTCTACGATGCATTACAGAACATTAAAGGCGTGGATATGAGCACGCAAAGTCTGACATTTAAGTCAGTCAACGTGCGGGGTTTTGGATCAAATGGAAACACGCGCGTCGTACAATTGCTTGACGGTATGGACAATCAGGCACCGGGTCTAAACTTCTCGGTGGGCAACATCGCCGGTGTGTCGGAACTCGATTTAGAAAGCGTTGAACTGTTGCCGGGTGCCGCTTCGGCCCTTTATGGTCCTAACGCTATTAACGGGTTACTACTGATGACCTCGAAAAGTCCATTTCAGTACCAGGGGTTAAGTGCCTATGTGAAAGGGGGGGTAATGAATGCGAGTAATCGTTCAACAGCTACCACGCCTTTTTACGATGCCGCTTTTCGATATGCCAAAGCGTTTAATAATAAACTGGCTTTTAAAGTCGGGGTTTCGTATTTGACAGCTAAAGACTGGCAGGCAACAGACTACAGGGACCAGGGTTTTTCAAATGGCTATAATCTGGAAACGGGCAATCGCGCTAATAATGCGGGTTTCGATGGTGTCAATATTTATGGCGATGCCAGTGCCAACCTGTACTCCAACTTATATGGTAATGGTCAGCCCGGAACGGGCGCCAACGGCACATCGGCGATTTTAGGGGCAATTGCTACCACCAGGATTCCACAGGCTGGAAATGCAACGTTACCCCAGCTTACGGGGTTGACCCCACAGCAAATTTTCAATAATATTATTCCGAACCTGAACATTTCACGGACGGGCTATCAGGAAAGCGATCTGGTAAACTATAACGCCACAAACCTTAAACTGAATGGCGCATTGCATTACCGCATAAACGAGAATGTTGAGGCCATTCTGCAAGCTAACTGGGGCACAGGAACAACCGTATATACCGGGGCTGATCGCTATTACATCAAGGGCTTTAAGCTGGGCCAGTATAAACTTGAAGTACGTGGGTCTAACTTTTTCGTGCGGGCCTACACTACACAGGAACGGTCTGGCGATGCGTATGCCACCTCAATTCTGGGTCAGGGTATCAATGAAGCCTGGAGCGGCAGTGCGGCCAAATGGTTTCCAACCTATTTTGGCACCTATGCACAAACAGCCCTTACGGGCTATGCCGGTGCCTACCTAACGGCTCTTGGATCAGGTCAGTCTCCGGCGGCTGCTTTGGCTGCGGCTCAGGCTTATACGAACAGCCAGCAAACGAGCTTGTTAGATCAGGCCCGTGGAGCTGCCGACGTAGGCCGATTAGTACCCGGCACACCTGGTTTCCAGCAGGCGCTCGATGCGGTGTCTGCCAAACCAATTCCGGGAGATGCCACCGGAGTAGGAGCAAGGTTCTTAGACAAAACCAACCTGTATCACGCCGAAGCCATGTATAACTTCAACAAGATAATTGATCCGAAAACGGTCGAATTGCTCGTTGGAGGCAACTTCAGACGGTATGCACTGAACTCCGAAGGCACCCTTTTTGCCCGCGACGAAAATGGTAAAGAGTTTCATATAGATGAATATGGCGCTTATGTTCAGGCATCGAAAACGCTGGCCGATATACTGAAACTTACCGGTTCACTCCGTTATGACAAAAACCAGAACTTTAAGGCGCAGGTAAGTCCACGTTTTTCGGCCGTACTGACGGTTGCCAAAGTGCATAACTTCCGGGCGTCGTTTCAGCGGGGTTTCCGAATCCCAACCGCCCAGGATCAGTATATTGATCTTAACACGCCGTCGGCCCGCCTGATTGGTGGTTTGCCTTTTCTGAAGCAGAAATACAATTTTAGTAGCAGCCCGGTTTATACACTCCAGTCTGTGCAGGCATTTGGTGCAGCCTTGCAGCAAGGTGGTACGGCCGTTTTGCCGCAAGCACTTGGCCTGTTGAAAACATTGTCCAATCCTGGTTACGATCCTGAGCGCGTAGAAACCTATGAAGTAGGGTATAAAGGTTTACTGGGTAATAAATTGTTTATCGACGCCTACTATTACTATAACCGTTTCCTGAATTTCCTGGGTAGTGAAATCGTCGTTCAGGGTAAAACGCCCGTCTCGGTGGCTGATCCTTTTTCAACCCTGCAACTAATTAGTGGCTCGTCCCGCAATGTTTATTCTTACCCTGTCAATTCGCCAACACAGTTGAAAAACGCGGGTTGGGCCATCGGGGTGGACTATTTGCTGCCTGGAAATTATACTATCGGAGGCAATGTGTCGTCTAACTATCTGATTGATAAAGATCAAATTCCAACGGGCTTTGTTACGTTTTTCAATACGCCGAAGTACCGCTACAACCTATCATTCGGCAATCGGAATGTGCGTGGTACGGGCTTCGGTTTCAATGTGGTTTATCGCGCTCAGGAGTCATTCCTGTGGGAAGGCAGTTTTGCAAATACGGAGGCAACAGGTCGCCAGCAGACAATGGTTCCGGCCTACAGTACAC
>JANXVQ010000456.1 GCA_025351545.1 Spirosoma sp. | reverse complement strand
AACCCGGCCAACAAGCGTAAATACGATATTATTGTAGTGGGCACTGGCTTGGCCGGTGCATCAGCAGCAGCGTCGCTGGCTGAATTAGGTTATAACGTCAAGGCGTTTTGCTTTCAGGATAGCCCCCGTCGGGCGCACTCCATTGCGGCTCAAGGCGGAATCAATGCCGCTAAAAACTACCAGAACGACGGTGACAGCGTGTTCCGGCTGTTCTATGACACAATTAAAGGTGGCGATTATCGCGCTCGTGAAGGAAACGTACACCGGCTAGCTGAAGTTAGCGTCAATATTATTGATCAGTGTGTAGCGCAGGGTGTTCCGTTTGCCCGTGAGTACGGCGTTACGCTGGCAAACCGTTCGTTTGGCGGAGCACAGGTATCCCGTACATTCTATGCCCGTGGTCAAACCGGCCAACAGTTACTGCTGGGAGCTTATTCGGCGTTGAGTCGCCAGGTGGCCAACGGTAAGGTAAAACTCTATCCGCGTACAGAAATGCTCGACCTCGTGGTTGAGGGTGGCAAGGCGCGTGGGATTATTACCCGTAACCTGATTACGGGTAAAATTGAATCGCATTCGGGTCATGCCGTTTTGCTCTGTACGGGTGGCTATGGTAACGTGTTCTATCTGTCAACAAACGCGATGGGTAGCAATGTCACTGCTGCCTGGCGGGCACACAAGAAAGGAGCCATGTTTGGTAATCCATGCTTTACGCAGATTCACCCGACTTGTATTCCCGTATCAGGACATTACCAATCGAAACTGACGCTTATGTCGGAGTCGTTGCGGAATGACGGTCGGGTATGGGCACCAAAATCAAAAGAAGACGCGCAGAAAATTCAGAAGGGAGAATTGAAGCCAACAGATCTGGCCGAAGATGCTCGTGATTACTTTCTGGAACGCCGTTATCCTGCCTTTGGAAACCTGGTGCCACGAGATGTCGCGTCGCGTAATGCCAAGAATATGTGCGATGAAGGACGGGGTGTTAGTAAAACCGGATTGGCTGTTTATCTCGACTTTGCTGATGCGATTAAACGCGACGGTCGAAAAACGATTGAGTCTAAATACGGCAATCTCTTTGAGATGTACGAAAAAATTACCGGCGAAAACCCTTATGAGTTGCCGATGATGATTTACCCGGCCGTTCACTATACGATGGGTGGCCTGTGGGTAGACTATAATTTGATGACCACGATTCCTGGTCTGTATGCCCTTGGCGAAGCTAACTTCTCCGATCACGGTGCCAACCGTCTCGGTGCATCGGCGCTGATGCAAGGTCTTGCCGATGGTTATTTCGTGATTCCTTATACCGTTGGTGATTATCTGGCAACCATTGGCCCAGCTGATAAATTGCCTGTCGATGCGCCCGTGTTTAAGGAAGCCGAGCAGAAAATTCAGGGTCAGATTGATCGTTTGTTGTCCATTAAAGGCGACCGGCCCGTCGATGATCTGCACAAGGAATTGGGCCATATTATGTGGGAATACTGCGGTATGTCACGTACTGTCGAAGGATTGACAATAGCAAAGCAGAAGATTCAGGCCCTGAAAAAAGAGTTCTGGTCCAATGTGAAGATAATGGGTGATGCTGAGGAAATGAATCAGGCGCTGGAACAGGCATCGCGCGTAGCCGATTTTATCGAACTTGGCGAGTTGATGGTTGATGATGCGCTAAACCGCAACGAATCTTGTGGTGGTCACTTCCGGGAAGAATACCAAACGCCCGACGGTGAAGCCCTGCGTGATGACGTCAATTACGCCTATGTTGCGGCTTGGGAGTTTCAGGGAGAAGACCAACCCGAACTACTCAATAAAGAAATACTCGAATTCGAGAACGTGAAACTGACACAGCGGAGTTATAAATAAAGTTATAGTATTGTCAAATCGTAGACTCATAGGCTTATTTTCCTCATGAAACTCTACAATTCGGCAACACTACAACCTTACAACTTTTTTGTAAGATGAAAATCAACCTACAAGTCTGGAGACAGAAAAATACGAATACAGCCGGTAAATTGGTTGACTATCACCTGGATAACGTATCGGAAGATATGTCTTTCCTGGAGATGTTCGATGTACTGAATGACTCGCTTACCCGAAAAGGCGAAGACCCCGTTACCTTCGATCACGACTGCCGGGAGGGTATTTGTGGTATGTGTTCGATGTATATTAACGGCCGGGCGCACGGACCACAAACCGGTGCTACGACCTGCCAATTACACATGCGGTCATTTAATGATGGCGACACAATTGTAGTAGAACCCTGGCGCGCGCGGTCATTCCCCGTCATTAAAGATCTGATGGTTGATCGCTCTGCCTTCGACCGTATTATCCAATCCGGCGGCTATGTATCGGTTAACACGGGTTCGGCACGTGACGCGAATGAGATTCTTATTCCCCGCGTTATTGCCGATGAAGCAATGGATGCGGCTGCGTGTATTGGCTGTGGAGCCTGCGTAGCGGCTTGCAAAAATGCGTCGGCCATGTTGTTTGTCTCGGCAAAAGTGTCGCAACTGGCAATCTTGCCACAAGGACAATCTGAGCAAAAGGAACGAGCCGAACGTATGGTTGCCCAAATGGACGCCGAAGGATTTGGTGCCTGTTCGTTTACGGGCGCGTGTTCGGTTGAGTGTCCCAAATCTATTTCTCTGGATCATATTGCCCGCATGAACCGCGAGTATTTAGGTGCTAAACTTAGCTCGGAGAACGTGGCTGGGTAACTATACAAATCAATTAGGATATATAGTTGTAAGTCCGGTTCTTCAAATGAGGGCCGGACTTATTTTATGCCTGAACTCGAAGATCCGGCTCGATTTGCAGCGACCTTGAGAGATTTTGTCTGATATACCAGCCTGGAGTAAACAAAATCGGGCGGCAAATTGACTCAATTTGCCGCCCGATTTTTGTTTTGTTTCCTTATACCGTTGCGCCTTCTTTCAGTCGTTCGGCGTTTTCGGCAATGCGGAGTTGCTCGATAAATTCTCCGATTCCGCCGTCCATAACAGCGGGTAAATTATAAACCGTCAGACCGATACGGTGGTCGGTTACACGACTTTGTGGATAGTTGTAAGTTCGGATTTTGTCGGAACGGTCGCCACTGCCTACCATTGTTTTACGCTGAGAAGCAATAGCATCGTTGTGCTTCTTCAATTCGATTTCGTAAATCCGGGACCGAAGCACTATAAGTGCTTTGTCGAAGTTTTTTAACTGTGAGCGTTCATCCTGGCACTGGACAACGATACCTGATGGGATATGAGTTAGCCGCACCGCCGAATACGTGGTATTTACCGACTGGCCACCCGCTCCCGACGAGCAGAATGTGTCTTTACGGATGTCGTTCATATTCAGATCAACGTCTACCTCTTCGGCTTCGGGTAGCACGGCCACGCTGGCGGCCGACGTATGAATTCGGCCCTGGGTTTCGGT
>JANXVQ010000412.1 GCA_025351545.1 Spirosoma sp. | reverse complement strand
GTTTATCCCTTATCACCACCCCCGAGACAGGAGGGCACGTCTGCCAATTTCGACATCCTACAGTGTGAGAAACTTTCCTGCGAAGCAGAAAATCAAGAAGACCGGCGTGTGACCCTGCTCAATCAACTTGATGATACAAAGATAGCTTATACCGGTAATTCGTTGCAAATTTTATATAAAATTTTCTTAAATTTTATATAAAATTCAAAAAGTAGCTATTTTTGTTAACACTCATCAAAAATAGCTTCGAAATGACAGAGAAAAATTTAGAAATTGATAATACTGATCTGAAAATACTGAGCCTGCTGATGCAGGACGCCAACATGGCGTATACAGAGATAGGCAAACGTATTTTTGTATCGGGTGGTACGGTTCATGTTCGGATGAATAAATTAAAACAAATGGGCATCGTGCGCGGGTCGCAGTTAGTGATCGACCATGCCAAACTCGGTTGGGATATCAGCGCATTTCTGGGTATTTATTTAGATAAAAGCTCGCTTTACGAAGAGGTTTCGTTACAACTGGAAAAAATCCCTGAAGTCGTCAATGTTCACTATACGACCGGAATTTATAGCATATTTGCGAAAATCGTTTGCCGGGATACCCAACACCTGCGCGAAGTATTACACGATAAAATCCAGAAAGTGAGTGGCATTCAGCGTACCGAAACGTTTATCTCGCTCGAAGAAAGTGTCAATCGCCCAATTCCGTTTGCAGAGAGTTGATAGCACGGCAACTTATAATACACACCCTGCTGTCTGAACCCTAAACCGCCGTTTCCACGTTATGTCCACCAATAACTCAAAATTTATGCAACCCATAATTCACGCAACCACGGTAGTTGGCATTCGGCACAACGGTCATGTATCGCTCGGTGCCGACGGTCAGGCTACAATGGGTAATACCATTGCCAAGAGCAATGTTCGTAAAGTGCGCGTTCTGATGGGCGGCAAGGTGCTGGCCGGTTTCGCCGGTTCTACCGCCGACGCGTTTACACTTATTGAACGCTTTGAAGAAAAACTGAATGCCTACGGTGGTAACCTCAAACGGGCGGCTATTGAATTGGCAAAAGACTGGCGTACAGATCGCTACCTGCGAAAACTTGAAGCGATGTTAATAGTGGCCTCCAAAGAAGACTTGCTTTTGGTGTCGGGTACGGGCGATGTAATTGAACCCGATCAGGATGTGGCCGCTATCGGCTCGGGTGGTATGTATGCCCAATCGGCGGCTTTAGCGTTGAAGAAACACGCAGCTGGTCTTTCGGCTGAAGAGATGGTCCGCGAGAGTTTGCACATTGCGGCTGATGTATGCATCTATACAAACCATAATTTAGTCGTTGAGACGTTATAAGTTTAGGTGACGCCTACTTTCGTTGTCTATCTTTGTGGCAGGCGGCTCGCCTAGCGTTATGAAAAAAATTAACCTGATTGGCTCCAAACTAATGAACCGGCGCATTGCCTTAGGTTTCATTGTGGCTCTGGTACTGATTGCATCGGGTTTTGCCATATCATTCTATAGCTACATTCAATACGGCGCAGATACCGGGCGGGTGCGACACACGTATGAAGTAACGAGTGCTCTCGAAAATATTCTCTCATTGGTTAAGGATGTCGAAACGGGTGCACGAGGGTATGTCATCACCAACGATACAACATATCTGGACCCTTACCGAAAAGCCCTCCGATTGTTACCAGGGGAGATTGAACAACTACGAATTCTTACTACCGACAACAGGATTCAGATTCAACGTCGTATTCTTCTGGAACAACTTATCAAAAACAAAGTAGCCGTAACCGAAGATCGTATAGGGATTAAGCCATTTGACAAAGCTAATCTGGCAGTTAGTACAGAAGGGAAATACCAAATGAACCTTCTGCGTAAGCAGGTAACCCTAATGGTCGACACGGAGCAAGCTATGATGGATGTCAGAAACCGCCAGGCTGAACGCTCGTTTCGTAATACACTCATTATTATTTTCGCGCTGTCGTTACTTACCTTCCTAACGCTGGCTATTTCGTACCAATTGCTGGAACAGGAATTGACCCACCGGCAGCAAACAGAAGACCAACTGCGTTCTTACGACTCCCAGCTGCGGGGACAAATTCGTCAATTGGAAGCCTCTAACGAAGAATTGGAACGGTTTGCTTTCGTAGCCAGTCACGACTTACAGGAACCATTGCGCAAAATTCAGTCGTTTTCTAATTTAATTACTGATCGCTACGGTAATTTGTTTGATGCCGACAGTATGATATTTATGGGCAAAATTTCGAACTCTGCTGAGCGGATGTCTAAACTCATCAAAGATTTGCTGAATTTTTCCCGTATTTCCAGCCATCGGGAAGATTTCCAGTCTGTACCATTAAGTGAAACTGTTCAGCGTATTCTGGACGATCAGGAATTACGGATTAAGGGCCTGGATGTGTGCGTTGAGGTAAGTAGTTTACCCATTGTTGACGGCATTCCCAGCCAAATGGACCATTTGTTTAATAATCTGATTTCCAACGCGCTAAAGTTCATCCGTCCGGGTGTCCAGCCGTTACTTCGAATTCAGATGCGATCAGTAGACGGTAGCGACTATCCCGATCTTAATCTGAATTCAGATCGACCATATTATGAGATTACAATTGAGGATAATGGGATTGGCTTCGATGAGAAGTACTTAGACCATATCTTTAAAGTTTTTCAACGATTACACGGTAAGAGCACTTTTGAAGGAACTGGCATTGGACTGGCCATTTGTAAGCGCGTAGTCATGTATCATCATGGTTACATTACTGCTCGTAGTCAACCCAATGAGGGCACCACATTTGTCGTTATTTTACCCGAAAGCCAATCACTACAACAATATGACCGACCAACTTCAGAAGCCTATTCATATCCTGCTAGTTGACGACGACGAAGACGACCGTTACCTTACGCGGGAGGCATTTCGCCAGCATTACCCATCCAGCCGTATTTCGTTTGCTGAGGATGGGGAAGATCTGTTGGATTTTCTGCGGTATGAAGGGCGATATACAGGAGCAGCACACACACTACCCGAACTGATTTTGCTGGACCTGAATATGCCCCGCAAAGACGGCCGTGAAGCACTGCGTGAGATTAAAGCGGATACTATTTTTCGCCATATTCCAATTGTGGTCCTAACGACTTCAGACGCCAAAGATGATATTGAAACATCTTATTTTAATGGGGCTAACAGCTTCATTACCAAACCACCAACATTTCAGCGACTTAGCGAAGTGACAAAAGCTATTGGGCAATACTGGTTCAATGTTGTAACTGTCTGCGAACACGAGTAGGGAAATAACATAACATGGTCGGGCTCTCGCTGATACGCCAGCCCGGCCGTACAACCTTAATTCCCCTTCAGTCCAACTAGTCCCACAAAAATCTTCTCTAATTCATTAGTTACGGCCCGGTTCTGACCGGGGGTAAACTTATTAACCAACACGCAGAAACTCATGCGTTCGCCGTCTATGGTTGTAAAATAACCCGCATAGGCCCGAACGCCCTCAATTGAGCCACTTTTAGCTCTTACATTACCCGCTGCGGGTGTACCGCGTGCCAGACTTCGCACTGTGCCGGATTGGCCGACGATTGGAATTGTTTCATAGAACTGTGGGAAAGTTTTTTCGCGACCCATTGTGCTTAAAATCCCGGTCATATTGCTGGCAGTAAGAGCGCCTACGGTCGATAGGCCGCTTCCATCCCGAATCTGAAAACCATCTAGATTAACGCCTTTATTTTTCCAGAATGTAGTTAAGGCTTCCACGCTGGCATCTGTTGATCGAACCATTTTATTCAGCGTTATGGCTGTTGTTCGCAGGAGTGCTTCAGCATAAAGGTTAATACTTTGGAAATTCGTTTGTTGCACCAATTCGGTCAATAACGGAGATTTATGCTGATTAAGAACGGTACGTTTGCCCGCTGATAAAACGGTTGTTGCCAGACCGCCACCCAAAGAAACCGGCGGGTTACTGATTGTTGTATTTTCCTGAATAAGTTGATTCTGAAGCGCGTAGGCCGCAAAATAGGCTGGGTCAGGCAGCGCACCTTTCACGCTAAACTCATTAGCTGGTTCGCCGAGCGGCACTTTTCCCGTTAGCCACTGCTGGTTCATATAGGGTGCGCCATAAATATTTACCTGATCGCCGGTATTAGCCGCGTCGGTTGTAACTGTATTGCGGAAACTAAGATAGGGCAGGAGCGGATCGGTCCGTAGCACACTAGCGGGCGAACTGATCGACTTACCGGGCCTGAAAAACACGCGGAATAGATTTTCGTTAATGTTCAATGCACTCAGACTAGCCCCATAATAATTACCTAAGTCGGCAAAGGGCCAGGTGCCGGGAGTTGTCAGGTCATCATATAATCTGGCATCGCCAACAACCATACCCTGAATCCGCCGAATACCCGCAGCGCGCACGGCTTCCGACCAACTTTTGAGAAGAGCTGTCAAATCATCATAAGCCGGGAACCGCCAGCTACCCAGCGAAGGATCACCAGTTCCTCTGATATACAAATTACCCGTCAGTACACTATCCTTAATTGTTCCATCATATTCGAGATTGGTGGTATATGTATGGTTGGGCCCTAACACAACCAGGGCCGTAGCGGTAGTAATAAGTTTAAGCGTTGAGGCCGAAGGCAGGCTCAAACGGGCATTATAGCCTATAATTTCTTCGCTATCGCGCACGCGCCGAACCGACAACGCAACGGTGCCAAAACGGACTGCCGAACTTGCCTGAAATGTGTCTACCTGCCTGATTAGTTGCTGAATAGCTAGTGAATCGGTGGGTTGTTGACGCTGCGAATAGGTCAGGGTCGGGGCCTGAAAAGTAAGAAGATTGACTAAGCAAAAAAGAAATAGAGAGACCTGATAACGATGAATAAAGCGCATTTAGGAACAGTTAGGCGATTCGAAGGG
>JANXVQ010000400.1 GCA_025351545.1 Spirosoma sp. | reverse complement strand
AAGCCGCAAACCGGTTTTATATTGCCTTTAACGGCCTAACGACCTTTGAGCATGAGAAGGCGAATCTGTTGAGGCTAATCGAAAAGCGCCGGAAACGAGCCGAAGCCCAAATAGACATCTCCATGCAACGGCTCTTGTTGAGAGAAGAAGGGGCTAGTCACGAAGAAATGGGACATATCCTAATGGCGAATTTACACGAGATACCCTCTACACCCGGTGCCAAATCGCCCGAACGGTTAACGCTATACGATTTTTACCGCGATCAACCCATCATTCTTAAACTTAAGCCTGATCTTAGTCCGCAGAAAAACGCCGAAAACTTTTATCGTAAAGCGAAAAATGAAAAAATTGAAGAACAGCATTTAACTGATTATGTAGCAGCCCGTGAAGCTGAACAGGTACGTATTGAGCGTCAGAAAATTGATTTGGAAGCCGTACAAACGTTAAAAGAACTGCGCCGTTATGCTAAACAACACAATTTGTTAAATGAAGGAAGTTTAGCGAGTACTGGTGAAACGGCGCCGTTGTTTAAAGAAATAATGGTCGAAACGTTTCGCATTTTAATTGGTCGAAATGCGAAGAATAACGATTTACTTACACAGAAATATACTTACAAAGACGATCTCTGGCTCCACGCCCGTGATGTCTCCGGTTCACATGTGGTTGTGAAATACCAGGCTGGTAAAACGTTTCCGAAGAGCGTTATTGAGCGGGCTGCGGAGTTAGCCGCCTGGTACTCGAAACGTCGAACGGACAGTTTATGTCCTGTTATTGTGACGCCAAAGAAGTTTGTTCGTAAGCCAAAAGGGCTTGCCCCAGGCCAGGTGCTGGTTGAGAAAGAAGATGTAGTGCTGGTTGTTCCAAAGGGAGATTAGCCAATGAGTGGGATACCTGGGTAAATTGACTATCCTACTCATTGGCTAATCAAACTACTGCTCAACAGTAACACTCCTTTGAGCAGTTATCAATCGATTCATCTCATTCCAGGTATGGTCCCAGGAGTTTTCGCTTAGGAAAGTATCAATGGCTGACCAGTTTCCCGGATTACTAACAAGCGCCTGCTCAATAGCTATTTCAAATGCCTGTGCCGAGTCGGCAATTTGAGCAAAATCTTTCGTTCCGTACATGCGTATCACATCCCGAATAGGAGTTGACACAACAGGCAAACCTGCCGCCAGATATTCAGGTGTTTTTGTTGGACTGATAAATTTTGTCGATTCGTTTAGGGCAAAAGGCAATATAGCTACATCCCAATTACTGAAATAAGTAGGCAAATCCTTGTACGCTTTCATGCCTAAATAATGTACGTTCGGGCTATGTGGCAGTAAGGAAGGGTTAATCTTTACGATAGGCCCAAGTAAGACAAATTGCCATTCTGGCCTGCGATTGGCCAGTTCTCCCAGGAGTTTATAGTCAAACCGTTCATCAATGACACCACTGAAACCAATTCGGGGATTGGGCAATGCACGTTGATCTGCCGGGTCTGGCTGGGGCTTACGAGCCAATGAAAAATGCGGAAAGTCGATACTGCTCGGAAAAGCAAAGACACTTGGATGCTGGTTTTGCTTGGCTTCATACAGGCTGTACCCGCCCGTAAACATAAGATCAGCTCGTTGCATCAATTGCTTTTCTTTCTCGATCAATTGTTTCGGTGCCCCCCAAAACGCCGATAGTTCATCCATGCAATCATACACCGTCAGGTTTGGTTGCAGATGATCGCTGAATAGTAAAGCCATAGGCGTATAATACCAGCTAATGAAGGTACTGATATGCTCACGCTTGACAAATTCATCGAGAAGCTGTCGTTGAAGACGCACAGCTTCGTCAGGTTTAGTGCCATGAGGAAGATGGGGTACTACCACTGTCAGACGGTCGTTTTGGCGACTGGTACTCATGTGTAGACTGTCGCCCCAAATAGGTTCCTCCACAAACCAGACCCGGTAGTTTTTCGATGCCCGACTAAGTAAATGTTGAGGTCGCTGATACACAAAATTCCAGCGAAGGTGCGAAAAACAAATTAAGTCAAGGACTTCAGTCGCTGTAGAACCGCTAGCTGATTTAGAGATAGATGTCGATATAGTTGACGGAACTAGTAGAGTGGCGTCATTGACTAATGAGTGCGCTGAGCTTGGTATTTTCATAAAAATTAATATAGGGATTATATAAAATAGTCTATCATAGGTTGACTAGACTACTGGCTCTTATCGAACAAACTAAACCGATTTAGAAATGTTAAACGGTAGCTAATTTATTTGAGTAAGTGGCTCTGTAATGTATGAAAACTAGACGAAAGAATTAAATGGCAGCCTAACTAATCTTAATGGACCTTGCTGGATTTCCATACTTCTGGCGTTTAAACAGCTATCTATACAGGTTGGAGATCAGCGCTGTTCAACGCCGTTGACGCCAGCTATAAGTAACCCGGCATGAAGATTGTTCTGATTGAGGTTTTCTACAAACAGAGGCTAATGGAATATGTTGACGAAATCGCTAATGCACCAAAACCACCCTGCTTTGTAGGCCACCTGCTGTTTCGACTGTCACGGTATAGCGCCCGGCTGATAAATCGCGTAGGCTAAGCGTCCGGCTATACTTGCCTGGTGTCAACGTTGATTCGTTTATCGTTTGGAGTTGCTGACCCAGTAAATTCGTTAATGAAATTTTTGCTGATCCGCTCACCGAAAGTGTAAAATCAACCATTACCGTTTCTGTAGTCGGATTTGGATATACTTGCAAGCCCCCCAAAGCAGGGTCGTTGTTTGCCGTTACAATAGGTGTAGCGGATGTAGAAGCAGGTATAGTAACGCTTTCCACTGTTTTTAGAACCCAGTTATTCGGGTCAATAACCAGCCCCGAAACTACACCTCGGGTGGGCAATGTGAATGTTTGATCGGCTTGGTTATTGAATACGGTTACGGTTGTATCGCCTGTTGCCGACTGCACCCGCATCTGGATAGGCATGGTAAATGATGCCGGGTTAGTCGCCGTCGTATTGTGTTGCTCCAGCCTTACCGTTACAGTGTTAGCGGCCGCGCCCGGCGATACCGTGGCTTTGTAGGCAGGGTAGCCTTCGCCGTAAATCCACTGTTTGAAAAAATAACCGAGATCGCGCCCTGAGCTGGCTGGTCCCGAAACTTGCTGCGCCACGGCCTGAAAATCTTCTGTAACGGCCGTGTTATAGGCTAATGACGGAGTGGCCGCATACGTTCGTAGAATACGAAAAAATGTGCTGTCGCTTACTATACCCCGGAGCATGTGAAGTACAGTAGCGCCTTTAGCGTAACTTCGGCTGCTGTTGAAAATATTGTTGATGGTACTAATGTCCTGCACGTAGATGGAGCCACGGGCATTACGGGCATTACTCACGAAACTGTTCATGTAAGATTGATAGCCCGACAGACCCCTGGCAGATTCTGTATAGAGCGCTTCGGCATAGGAGGCAAAACCCTCATTGAGCCAGATGTTTTGCCAATCGCGGCAGGTAATCTTATCGCCGAACCACTGGTGAGCCAGCTCATGAGCAATCACCGTTGGTGTTAATGATGAAGCTCCCATCGACGAAATGGTCTGATGTTCCATACCACCATTATTATTCGCAAACTGCGCATGGCCATATTTCTCCCGCAAAAATGGATAGCCCCCGAACCGATCGGTAAACAGCTGAAGCATGCCAGGCGTCAGAGCAAGGTTAGCCTGAATTAGTGGTAAGGTTTCGGGATAGATATAGTGCGTTACGGGCATCGTCTGATTTTCGTAGGTAAACGGCGTGTCATATTGCGCATAATTCGACACCGCTATCGAAATCAGGTATTGGGCAATTGGGTAACTGTTTTTCCACAGATACGTTCGAGTACCATCGGTATTGGTTGTTGTGCTGATGAGCTTGCCATTGGAAACCGATACCAATTGCGCCGGAGCTGTAATGCGTACCGAGGAGGAGTCCGCTTTGTCGGTTGGTGTATCGCGACAGGGAAACCAATCGGGAGCGCCATAGGGCTCACTCAAGCTCCAGATGACCGGGTCGGCTGTATTTTCATGTTTGTCGAATTTAAAACTTCCTTGAG
>JANXVQ010000078.1 GCA_025351545.1 Spirosoma sp. | reverse complement strand
CTTCTTTTTATACGTTCATCAGCGATTCCCGACGGCGCATTTTGCCAGCCGGAATACCGAACATCATCTTGAACCGGCGGCAGAAGTAAGCCGTGTCTTTATAACCCACTTCGGCACCAATTGCCCGAATACTCTTTTTGCTCGTACGCAGCAGACCAACGGCAGCTTCCATCCGCTGATACTCGATATAATCCTGTGGATTGATACCCGTTAGCATTTTGAAATACTGACCAACATAATCTTCCGAAACGTTTGCTACGTTAGCCAGCACTTTGTTTGAGAGGTCGCCACCAAGATTTTCTTTGATATAGGCAAAAATATCAATCAGGCGCGGGTCCTTAAAATAAGTGCTGTTGGTAACAAGTTGCTCTACAAACAGGTGATTTTTAAGGATATATCGAACAACTTCAATAACGATTTCCTCGGTTTTGATCTTGATAATCCGCCCTTTACCAGCCAGATCGGTCATTTCTTCCGCCAGAATCTGGTCAATAGTAGTCGCTAAATGTTCTTCCCGCTTAATAATGAACGGAGGCACATCGAGTGAGTTGAAAAAATTTACCGAGTCAAAAACCTTGGCTTCAAACGATACATAGCCAAACGAGTTGGGCAGATGACCAATTAATTTTGGGTCGTGGTTGCCTTCCCAGTACGACTCCCGATGCGTCATAAACTCTTCATTCGAGACAGCCTTTGGGTTTGTTGGATCACCATAGGTAACGGTAACATGTTTGCCGCCCGGAATGAATAGCATATCGCCAACGTCGACCTTTGTCTTTTCGTCGCCAATTGAAACATCACCATTGAACAAAATCAACAGTGTATTTTCAACATCGTAGAAATTTTTGATGGTGATAGGCTGTAAAATCCGAATGTTGCGGGCCTTGATAAACTTAACGCCCAACGATTCGATTATTTTATTGTAGTCTTCCATAACTGAAAGGAGTGTGTCCGTAAGTTGAATTCGTGCGTAAAGTTGCACAAAACTAATAATTTGTACAAAACTAATACAAGTATAAAAGTTTCCAAATAATAAAAAAAATAGTGCGTATTCGCATCGAACACGCACTATCACTTTATGAAAATTCTATTTTATCAAGAAATAGGCTAACGAACGAGTTCTCGGGCAATTACTAATTTTTGTATTTCAGATGTACCCTCATAAATCTGGGTGATTTTTGCATCGCGCATTAGTCGCTCTACATGAAATTCTTTTACGTAGCCATAGCCGCCATGAATCTGTACGGCTTCGGTAGTAGCCCACATAGCTACATCCGATGCAAATAGTTTTGCCATTGCCGCAGCCTGCACATAATCTTTGTGCTCGTCTTTAAGCCGGGCGGCTTTGTAAACCAGCAAGCGGGCCGCTTCAATCCTGGTCACCATTTCGGCCAGTTTGAACTGAATAGCCTGATGGTCAAATATTTGCTTGCCAAAAGCTTTTCGCTCCTGGCTATACTTCAGCGCTAGTTCATAGGCTCCGGCGGCAATACCCAGCGCTTGGGCAGCAATGCCAATCCGACCACCGTTGAGTGTCGACATGGCGAACTTGAAACCAAATCCGTCTTCACCGATACGATTTTCTTTAGGCACATGCACGTCCGTAAAAAGCAACGAGTGCGTGTCTGACGCCCGGATGCCCATTTTGTCCTCTTTCTTGCCAACGACAAAGCCAGGCGTTCCCTTTTCAATGATCAAACAGTTGATACCCCGGTGTTTTTTCTCGCGGTCTGTCTGAGCAATCACCAGACAAATACCGGATGTGCCCCCGTTTGTAATCCAGTTCTTCGTTCCGTTAACCAGGTAATAATCGCCCTTGTCTTCGGCCATAGTAGCCTGTGAGGTAGCATCGGAACCGGCCTCGGGTTCTGACAGACAGAAGGCCCCAATCATTTGTCCCGAAGCCAGGCGCGTTAGATATTTCTGTTTTTGCTCTTCAGTGCCATACGCTTCTAAGCCATAGCAAACCAGCGAGTTATTGACCGACATTACAACTGAGGCCGAGGCATCAATTTTGGAAATTTCCTCCATTGCCAACACATAGGCAACGGTATCCATACCGCCCCCGCCATAATCGGGCGATACCATCATCCCCAAAAAACCCAGTTCGCCCATCCGTTTCACTTGCTCCGCTGGAAACCGGGCGGCATTGTCGCGCTCGACAATACCGGGTAATAACTCGTTTTGGGCAAAATCGCGGGCCGCTTCCTGTACAGCCAGGTGCTCTTCCGACAAATTAAAATTTAATCCCTGTAATTCCAGCGCTGTCGATGCCATCTGAATTGCGTGGTTTTAGTTACGACTTGTTTGTTGCGAATGATGTAAAAGTACTAAAAAAGAGCAAATAGTATGCATGCATACCATTTACCTATTCGAAGAGAAGTGTAATTAATTCAGCGATACAGGCGGGTTTCGTTTCATGCTCAATCTCGAACACACAGTCGATAATAGCCCGAATGCCGTTATTTTGCGGTTCAACCTGTTTCAGGCTCGCCCTCATCCGCAAACGACTGCCAACGGGAACGGCGTTTGCAAACCGGATTTTGTTGGCCCCGTAATTGATACCCATCTTAACCGACTCAATACGGTAGAGTTCAGCCATCAGTTTTGGCGCCAGCGAAAGCGTTAAAAAACCATGCGCAACTGGCGTTTTGTACGGCGACTCGCGACTTGCCCGCTCAGGATCGGTATGAATCCATTGATAATCGCCGGTAGCCTGTGCAAACAAATTGACCATTTCCTGTGTGATAAGCAGGTAATCGGTTTGGCCAAGTGACTGCCCGACATGGGTAGAAAAATGAGCTAGATCGGTAAAGGTATTCATAAGAGCGCTCTACGTATGATGTATAAGAGTTGACAGCCTCGATTGTTTATCGAGTTGCACATCTAATTTTGTCAGCATGACCAATACCGATACTGTCTACGAATTTACATTTGCCGATAGTCATATTTCTTACCAAAAATTTGGCAGCGGTCCGGCTGTGCTACTGGCGTTTCATGGCTTTGGGCAGACGAATCAGGTCTTTAAGCCTTTAGAAAATACGCTTGGCGGCCAATACACCATCTTCGCCATTGATTTATTTTATCATGGTAACAGTCGATACACAGGAAACCAGTTTCTTACAAAAGCGATCTGGCAGCAATTAATTGATCAATTTTTACGAGCGCAGACCATCGACCGGTTCTCCCTGATGGGCTTCAGTCTGGGCGGACGCTTTGCGTTGGCAACAGCCGAAGCCTTTGCCAATCGACTCGATCAACTCCTGTTAATTGCTCCCGATGGCATTACCCGCAATAGCTGGTATTTGCTGGCAACGGGCTCTAAATCAGGACGCGTTCTATTTCGGTACGTAATGCGCCACTTGTCTATGCTAACCACGTTTGGTCACGCCCTGACAAGAATTGGGGTATTGAATCGAACGGCGATGCGTTTTGCCGAAATCTCTTTGGCTACACCTGAGCAACGCACGCTGGTTTATCAAAGTTGGACCCAATTTCGACTTATTTACACAAATTTGGATTCTCTTACTGAAACGTTGACTGATCATTCAGTGCGGGTTCGTTTTTTCACCGGAGCCTTCGACCGCATTGTGCCGGGCTCGTATATTCTTCCACTAACAAAACGGCTTCGCCACTACGAATTAACCGTTTTAAAAACGGGACATAATCACCTGATTGAGCTGGTAGCCGAGGAATTGGCCTGATTTACAGTTTATGGCCGACCCTTGCGGTCAGTACTGCTGAGCGACCGTTGGATAACCTGCCAAAGCCCGGCGATGGAGACAACAATCAAGCCAATGATAACGATTTGTGTCCAGGAACTTTGATTCGGATTCTCAAGCAATGCCTTAATTTCCCGGGCTTCGTGGCCAGACCAAATCGCCAGTAATGTACGGGGCGTCATCCCTAAAAAGCCACCCAGCAAAATATTTTTGAGTTTTGCCCCCGACAGCGCGAACAATAAATTTGTCAGGCCAAAGGGAAGAATAGGCGACAGTTTAGCGAAGAAAATAACTTCTAACTCGTTATTCAGAATACGATCCAGCACTGATTGTGCTTTCGGATTTCGACGAAGAAAAGCCAAAAACCGGTCATGATCGAGCCAGTAAACCAATAGGTTAATAAACAGAATGCCGCCGAAATTGATAACAAAAAGCGGCAATACAGCTTGCCAACCCAGAAAGTAGCCAAAAATCAGGGCCAGCATCGTTGGGGGCGTTAGCCCGGCCGAAGCAATAGCGCAAGCAATCGTAATGCCCGCCCACTGCCATGCTGTAAACTCCGCAATGGCGGTTTCATGAATGACAGCATAATAAGTCAGGAGCGAGGTAAACGCAATTGGGGTTACGGATAAGACGACACCCACAATGGCCGGACCAGTAAGTGTTTTAGGAATAGCTAACTTCACAGTATATCAAACGGGGAAATGGCATCTGTAGTTTTAGTCAGGTAATATGGTCGCCTGCTCCACGTTACATTCTTCTTATCTTTGATCATGAAATTCGGAACGAAAGCTATCCATGCCGGTATTGAGCCGGACCCCACAACGGGCGCAATTATGACGCCTATTTATCAAACATCGACTTACGTTCAGGAGTCGCCGGGTAAGCATAAAGGGTACGAATATGCCCGAACGCAAAACCCAACCCGAACTGTATTACAAAATAACCTGGCTGCACTTGAAAACGGGAAACATGGCATTTGTTACTCATCGGGCTTAGGCGCAACAGATGCCATCCTGAAACTGTTCAGGCCCGGCGATGAGATTATTGCCAGTAATGACCTCTACGGCGGCACATACCGGCT
>JANXVQ010000361.1 GCA_025351545.1 Spirosoma sp. | reverse complement strand
GCCGAAACGGCCCGCGAAGGCCGGGACCGCTGGCTGGATTTGAACGATAACGTATTTAAGGCCACGGGTAAAATGATGGGAAAATATAATGTTGTCGATGCCGCCCTGACGACTGGCGGGGGTGAGTATCCGAATCAGGATGGCTTTGGCTGGACAAATGGCGTATATCTGGCGATGGATAAAGACCGGCGGAGTGAAAGAGTGAACAGTTACCGAATGGCTTCGCTCTTTCGCTGGAACGCTCGCCCGGTCATTCACTCCGCCGGTAATTTGTGGCACTATATTTGTTTCGGGTATTGTAAGAACTTACCCAGCAATCTATTAGGCCATGAAAAAGCTCTTCATAACTGTGCTGGCAGCCGGTATGACAACCACTGCTTTTTGCCAGAAGACGTTTATTCTATCGCATCAGGATAAAAAAGGATTTTTTGCCGTGTCGGCGGGAGCAAGTTTGCCCGTTGGTCGGTTTGCGAGTTGCTCATCTGCTGATAATCAGGCTTGTATGGCTGGGCAGGGGCTTGCGTTCAATATATCGGCTGGTTATCGTGTTGCTGGTCTTGTGGGTCTTATGATTCGGGGCGAACAGCATCGCAACTCGGTCAATACCAGTGCTATGCTCGATGCTCTGTATCGTAATAATACGGATGTCTGGACCGCAAAAGCCGACAACTGGTCGGTTATGAGCGTGATGGGTGGTCCCTATATTTCTGTTCCACTGGGCCGCTTCTCGGTCGATGCACGCTTACTGGCCGGACGGGCTCTGGCTGTGTTGCCTAATACGTCAATGGCCGGGAATTTTGGCACCACAGAAATGTCGGTGCAAACCACAGGATCGCAGAGCACAGCGCTAGCGCTTGGCGGTGGATTATCGTTGCGTTACCGACTTGGCCGGAGTACATCCATGCACCTCAATGCCGACTATAGTCGCGCTGATTTTATGTTTGATAACCTAAGTTCAATCGCCACCAATGGTGGTGTCCGTTCTGAAAGTGCAAACTATAGCAGCAACCGGGTTGTTAGTATGGTTAGTGTATCGGCAGGAATCGCCGTGCTATTCGGAAATAATTACCGTCCGTTCTAACGACCGTTGATTGACCTTGCCGACGGTTCATCCTGAACAGGTTGTAACCCTCGGCTCAATGGCGTAGTTTAGTGGCGAACATCTTACTATTCAGAGGCCATGACACCCCTTCGCCGACATGCCGTTCTTCGGCGCGTAAAAGATATTACTCTCAGCACTACTCTTACTCTGGCACTGCTCAACGGTGCGGCTATGCTGCAAGGCTGTGGCAACAATAACTCCGACGAAGACCAGACTGTACGAACTGAAACCCGTTTTGAAAAGGGGGTTCGGACGTACATTACAGAAACAGCCCCCGGTAATTTTAAAATTACCGATGAAGTACAGACTGGTCCCGATAAGGCCGGAGCCATTGTTAGCTACTTCGATGGCCACCGTGACACGCTGAGCGTTGAGGCTGCCAAAAAACTTGTTAATACCGATAAATCAACCAGCACTTACCTTAATAATCCGAATGCTTACCAGTCGCAGCATCATAGTGGTTTAGCCAATGTGTTGCTATGGGGTAGCCTGGGTTATATGCTAGGCCGTTCCAATTCATCTCAATATCGTACAGATCAGCGTCGATATGGCGCGGGAGTTTATGCTAATCCGGGTTTATTTCAGCGGTCAACGCAAGTGAGCGAAAATGTTCGCACATCGCGCGTAACACGTACTGTTCGTCCATCGGGCGGCCGAAGTGGTTTCTTCGGTGGTCGGAGCCGTAGCTTTTCAGGGTAAATACGGCTACATCACGCCGTTGCCGAAGTATAGCTACGTCAGTGTGGTAAGTGAGTTGGTTACCAAATTGTTATCCATGAATCTGACTAACGCATCGCTTCGCATCCTTCGCCAATAACCGTACCTTTGTGTATGAATCGGAAAAAAAATCGGGAGCGGCTGCGGCAGGAAAACTTTGATATTTGTATAATCGGGGCTGGCGCCAGTGGTGCCGGTGCGGCTTTGGATGCGGCCTTACGTGGCTATAGCGTGGCGCTGATCGACCGGGGCGATTTTGCCGGTGAGACCTCTTCCCGATCAACAAAATTGATTCACGGCGGTGTTCGATATTTGGAACAGGCCATCAAAAAACTCGATTTAGCGCAACTTCGTCAGGTTCGTCATGGATTGGCCGAACGTCGTACCGTTATCCGAAATGCTCCCCATTTGGCGCATCCGCTGGCTATTCTTACGCCTGTCTTCAGTTGGTTTGAG
>JANXVQ010000344.1 GCA_025351545.1 Spirosoma sp. | reverse complement strand
AACTGACTTTCTTCCAGTCCCTGCTGGAGTGCCTGCAACGTTTTGGGCTCGTCTTCAACGACTAAGAGTTTCATACGGGGTAAAGCTAAGGGTAATTCATTTGGTAACAAGTAGTCCGTTTTCTAAAAAAGGACGTATTGGGATCAACGGTCATTACCAGTGCCTGGTTTGGCCTGAATGCCTCTAACACCGACAAGCTACCCTCTCATTACAACCATTTATTCCGGCGTTTAACGAAAAGAGAAAAGGAAAAACAGGGTGCAGATACCGAAACTGTTTTAAATGACAATAAGGCTAAATCACTTCACTGATGAATCTCAAACAAATATCGGTCAAAGTAAAAGCCAGCGTTTAAGGACACTGGTTTTTTGATTCACGGTGGGTAAGAAATCAGGCTTCAATCAAAACCTCATTCATTCGTTGCAACAGTGTTTCTACATCCTGCTGCCGGGCCAGCCGATACCGCGAAAACGACATGCCCGACCCTACTTTTAGGGTGTAGGCCCAGTTAGGCAACTGCCGGAACATATCTTCGTCGGTGGTGTCGTCGCCAATGCTGATGATAAAGTCGTACGGTTTTTGTTCAGCTATTGTTTGAGCTACTGTCCCTTTGCTGTGTTGAGCCGGTTTTACTTCAACCACTTTATTGCCCTGAATAACCGTCAGTGGAATGGACGACGACACCCGCCGGAGTTGGGCTGTCAGATCAATGGCTTGCCCTTCCACGTCCTCTCTCTGGGACAAGCGGTAATGCCAGGCAATAGCCGTCTCTTTTTCCTCAATAAAAGATCCGGGTAAGCGATCGACAAAGTAATTCATGATTGAACGAACCGGCTCTACCCAGTCATCAGTTGACAAATCGAGTCGCTGCCAGGGCTGATCCGGTTTTTTCAGGAAAGCTCCGTGCTCAGCTACCAGGTAAACAGGAATACCCGTAAAGGTTTTTTCGAGAAACGACCGATTTCGGCCACTAATGACCACCACATCACTAGTTTCGGCTAGGTTTACTAGTGTCCTCTGTAACGACTCGGATGGCCGTGCTTCGGCTGGATCATTGACAATGGGGGCTAATGTTCCGTCGAAGTCAACTAAAAGTAGTCGCTTACGAGCCTCAATAAAGGCAGTAATAAACGGTTGAATAGGGAGGTCGGTTTCTAAATCGGCTGGATTTGGTATCACATCGTTGAATGCAGTAAGAAAATTATGGCTCCACCGAAAAACATTGTGATTTTGCAGATGCTCCCGCATGTGCAGTAAACGTTTTTCCTGTTCGGCCACTGGCATGACTAATGCCTGTTTGATGGCATCGGCTACTTCCTGCGTGTCGGTTGGATTTATAATGATCGCATCGTATAGTTCCTGAGCAGCGCCGGCTAATTCACTCAGAATCAATACGCCTTTGTTATCCTGACGGCTGGCAACAAATTCCTTACAAACCAAATTCATGCCATCGCGAATGGGCGTTATCAGGGCAACGTCTCAGGCGGTATATAAGGCAAGTAGCTCCGTAAAGTTTAGTGACCGGTACGAATACACGATGGGTCGCCAGCCGATAGTGCCCAATAAGCCGTTAATGCGTCCAACCGTTTCTTCGATTTCCCGTTTGAGCTCCTGATACTGAGAGACTTTATTGCGCGATGGCACAACAACCATCGCGAATGTCACTTTTTCATGCCAATCTGGATAATGGGTCAGAAACCGTTCATAGCCCAGCAGCCGGGAGGTAATTCCTTTCGTGTAATCAAGCCGATCAACCGAAAAAATGATTTTGTTGTGCCGTAGCAGGTTCATGTACCGGTGTCGGGTAGCAAAAACATCGGTATCCTGACTAATCATATTGAATTTATTAAAATCAATACTAATCGGAAAGGCGTTGACTGTAACCGATCGGTCGGGCATAATGATGCGTTGGCCAATAATGGGTAACTCCAGCACTTCAGAAACACTTTGCATGAAATGCTGAACGTAATCAGTGGTGTGAAAGCCCACGACATCGGCGCCCAATACGCCCTTAATAAGCGACTGCCGCCAGGTTCGGGGCAATAGTTTAATAATCTCGTAGGTCGGGAAAGGAATATGAAAAAAATAGCCAATCGACGTATCCGGCATAGCCTGTCGCAGCATATCGGGCAGTAACATCAATTGAAAATCGTGAATCCAGACTAAATCGCCGGGTTCGATAAGTACCGTTAACTCTTCCAGAAAACGGATGTTTGCCCGCCTGTAACAGTCAAAATTATGTTCATCAAAAGAGGCATAGGAAGGAAAGTAATGAAATAATGGCCAGATCAGGTCATTGCTAAAGCCGTCGTAAAACCCTTTGTGAATAGCCTCATCCATAAAAACCGGATGGGCTACGAACGTATCATTTTCAAATGCGGATGTATCGAGTTGCTGAAGGGACGAATCGCCATGACCGATCCAATGAATTTTAGTTGGCGTACTTCCCTGATTCTGACCCAACTGTTCGGCCATCGACAGCACGGCCGAAACTAATCCACCCGAATTTTGCGAGAGTTCAGGGCCATTATCAGTGTGTTGTATCGAAAAT
>JANXVQ010000311.1 GCA_025351545.1 Spirosoma sp. | reverse complement strand
TCGGCTTATTTTCGAGCGCTTTAAGGTCCTGGTATTTTTGGCGGGCTAAGGCTACGAATTCTTCCTCCGTAAAGGTCAGATCAAGTTTGGTATCCATAGGCTAAGATATGGATACAATACGACAATTTGAATTGCACCCATCTCAACTGAGTTATGAGAAAGTCAATAGCCTCATCGAGCAAAATAAAAAATGGGGATGGATAGGCTATGTATTCACACCAATATTTTACCTAATTAAGCTATCCCTAATCACCACCTGCCTCGGCTTGGGCTTTTTCTTTTCAACCAACCGATTCAACTTCAACGCATTCTTCAATGTCGCCGTTTTTGCTGAGTTGATTTTCTTATTTCCCATTCTTATAAAACTACTCTGGTTCCTCTTCGTTCAAACGGATTATGATCTCAACGACCTTACGTTATTTTATCCGCTATCAGCCCTCAATCTCGTTGATGCCGAAACCCTGCCCCGCTACTGGCTGGCACCTTTACAAACGCTCAACCTCTTCGAGATTGCCTATTGGTTTCTGCTGGCTTATGGCGTGGCCGATGCTACGGATTTTTCGTTCAAGCGGTCGTTTGGGTTGGTTATGTCGTCCTATGGTGTGGGGTTGGTGTTGTGGGTGGTGCTGGTCATGTTTCTCACTATAACCTATTCCTGAACGAGATGAAGCGATTCCTTAAAATTGGCCTGTTGCTACTGATAACCGGAGTAATTACTGGGGCAGTTTTTACTATGCACCAAAAACTATCGGCCAAAGACGAACAGGCGGCCAAACTCCAGCAACGTCCCGATCTGTCGGCAGTTCACTTTGTTCATAACTCAAACTCTACCATGATAGATGGCAAGCCAACGCTCATTATTCTGTTTAACTCCGATTGTGAACACTGCCAGTATGAAGCCGGGCAGTTGCAAAAACGCCATCAGGAATTTGCCAGGGCAAGCGTGTACCTGCTTACGACCGAAACACCCGTCCGCGCTCAGGCCTTTGCCCGCCACTACGGGTTAGATTCGCTGGCGATGATGCATGTGGGTACGCTCACGCCCGAAGAATCCTATAAGGCATTTGGCCCAACATCGGTGCCGCATTTGTTTATTTACGGCCCGGATAGGCAGTTACGCAAGGAATATAAAGGAGAAACGAAGATCGACGCGTTGCTGAAATATTTGTAGAACGGAATGCCATTCCGTTCAGCCGCAATAGCGGCTAAGTATCGCCCGTTGAGTCATTTTCTATTCACTACCCCATTAGTCGCTATCGCGGCTGAACGGACAAACGGTCCGACGCTTCGAAGTCCATCCTACATACCTTCTACGTGTCATGAAACATATCAACAAAACCTTCACCCGCCAACTTGACCAAACCGATTGCGGAGTAGCTTGCTTATTGTCTATTCTGCACTACTACGGCGGAGACGCCACCCGCGAGCGATTGCGCGAATCGAGCGGCACAAGTGTTCAGGGAACGTCGTTATTAGGTCTGTTTCAAACAGCGCAGGCGCTGGGTTTTACGGCCGAAGGACTGGAAGCCGAAGGCGTGCATAACCTGAGCGAATTAACCGGCCCGGCAATTTTACATGTGGTTCTGGATAGCCGTTTGCAGCACTACGTGGTTTACTACCGACAAGAGGGCGACAAGTACATTATCGGCGATCCGGGGCGGGGTGTAATCATGATGGCGAAGGAGGAACTGGACGCCATCTGGATATCGAAAGCATTATTATCCCTAACGCCAACGGAGCAGTTTATCGGCACGGCGCAGAATCGGCAAAGCCAGTGGAAATGGTTCAAAAACCTGATTCAGGATGATGTTCCGTTGCTGGCTATTGCCGCTGGGCTAGGTGTGGCAGTGGCCTTACTGGGCTTGTCAATGGCTTTGTTCTCGCAAAAACTTCTGGACGATATTTTACCCAAACAGAATACGGAGAAGCTGACGCTGGGCTTACTGCTCCTGTCGGTGTTGTTGCTGGCACGGGCGGGCGTGAGTTATTTGCGCAACTTTTTACTCCTGCGCCAGAGTCGGGAGTTCAACGTCCGCATTGCCGATAGCTTTTTTCGCGATCTGCTGCA
>JANXVQ010000289.1 GCA_025351545.1 Spirosoma sp. | reverse complement strand
TCGGCCGCGAAGGACCATAGCCAACCGTTTCAATTCGGCCGGTACTGATACCTTTCTCAACCAGATATCGCTTTACTTCATTAACCCGATTACGGGACAGTTCAACATTCGCGTCAAATTCGCCAATCGTATCGGTATGCCCTTCGAGTCGAATTTGCATGGTTGGGTTCGACTGCATCATTGTCACTAACCGATCCAGCTCGGGGAATGATTCAGGTTTGAGGTCATACTTAGACATGTTGAAATAAATGTTCTTCAGGGTGATTTTAGCCCCCGCTTCAATCGGCACCAGATCAAAATCACGAATCACATCAACCCGATTCGTTGCCAGCGTGTCGCTTTGGCTGAAGTACCCCTTTGCTGATGCCGTCACCGCATAGACACCCCGACGGTCGATTGAAATTTTGTATTTTCCGGTTGGACTAACACTCCGCAGCGAATCGGCCGGATCATTGCCGGAGGCTTCTGCGCCGGATAGTAATCGGTACGTAACGGTTGCCACCATTGGCTGTTTCGTTTTAGCGTCGCGCGTAATACCGTTGATCGATAGGGCAACGGGTGCGGGCATCACCTTAGGCTGAGTAGGCGCCGGCGTAGCCGGTTCGGGCGGCACTGTCGATTCGGTTGGCATATCCGGTTCGCCAAGGCCCGGTTTTGTGCGTGGCGTATAGCGTGGTTGCTGCGGTTTTGTCTGAACAGGTGGTTGTGGCCTGGCTCTCGGAGTCCGTTGCGAATAGGTTTCTTTACGAATTGGATTGGTAATATGAACACCCCAAAAGTTGAAACAGACAAAGCCTTTACCATCTTTGCATTCAAACAAATCGAACGTGGTATAGCCGGGATCAATTCGTTCGAAATAGGCTACGAAATCAACCCGTTCGCCGGGCTGCACCTGCCGACGCACTTCGAGCGGGATATTTTCGGCACGGATAAACTTATACGAACGTTCGCCCTGATTAACGTACAAGCGAGATGTTGGCTGAAAGCCAATGTTATTCGTGCTTTCTACTCTCCCTCCCTGACTACTTCCGTTGGGCATAGGCATCTGAAACGGCCAGGATCGGCCCTGACTTCCTTGTCTGCGGGCCTGAAACTTCATGTAAATTATAGTGTATTGGTCCGTTAGTTCAACGCGCTGAATAACTACATCGTCGTCATTAACGTCATCTACGCGGGGACTTTCGGTCGTAAACTGTACCTGCGCACGCAGGCCGGAGGCCAATAGCAGGAAGGGGAATAGACAGGTAAGTAATCGGCGGTTCATGGTCGTTATAAACAAGGTATTTGCTGTATAAACGTTTGACCATGCCTGGTAGTTTATGGTTTAATAGATTGCGGCAGAAACCGAGCGTTACTTTCTTACTCCATTCTCAATATACCAATATCCGGCTTTGACATCAGTCAGCAACTTGAACGTTGACAGGTTAAAACCAAGGGTGCCCACATCCGAGCCAGCAATCGTTATCACTCGTACCCTGCACTGGCTCACAGCGCACAATTTAACAGGGTAAGTATTATGTGTTGGTAACTAGAACTTTATAGCCTGGCCAAAACTCATTTTATATACTATTAAAAGCAATATGAATATATGTAAATTTCTAAAACTAAATTTTCATATGCTTACATCTTAAAATCACCATTTCACATTTATGAGAAAATATATACTGGCCAACATCGCACTGCTGATGTTCGTATTACTCTTTTCATCTTTTATCAATGATGAAAGACCACCAAAGCTCAAGCCATTAGCAGCAAAAGAGTATAGTTCGATACCTTTACCTGGCTCTCCTCTTCCGGCATATAGGTTATCGAGTCAATCTTTTGACAGCGATCTGATTAAGTTTACAATCGCAGGCCGTTTCTTTAGATGAGGAGCTCGAAATCACCATAACGGCCCATTATCTTAATATCAGTCCTGCACTCCTCTTTACTACTGCTGGATCGAACGCCTTTCGATTGAAACTACTGCTTCCCGACGGTTTTATACAAACTGGTGGAAATTACATGGATTATGCAGGGACCGAATTATCGGCTACCAACCCTATAGTAACTTACACAATTAAAGGTTACTTCGTGAAAGCAGGTAGTAAAAACGACTTCAGATTACTTCGTAGCCACGCTAATGCTGATGCGAGTAGTCTGTTCGTTGAAAAAGCCCGATTATCTTTACTTTATGCTATTGACACTCAAAAGCAAAATGGGAGTGGTCGTCTATCATCTTGTGACTTCTCAGATGGTCAATTTCTGTTCAACTGGTATGGTGAGCAGATATACGCTCACATTTACAATGGTGTGCTGTTTGCCGCTTACCAGGATGCCTCACAGGGCTTTAAGCCTCAAAGTTGGATGCTAGCGACAGGTTATGATCCTAATAAAGCAAGCTGCTTTGCCACCACTGACCCCACATACATCCAACCCAACGACCAATCCACCCATAACTAATCCACCGTCGGGAAACTGCGGAACCGGCAGCGGACTGACAGGATTTTATTCCAATAGCACTGATTTGTCAACAAATCTGGCAGCAGTACGGACAGATGGACAAATTAATTTCCAGTGGGGGAATGCATCTCCTTTACCGGGAATAGTAAATGTCGATGGTTTTTCAGTACGTTGGGTAGGGCAAATAGAGGCACCTATCAGTGGAAATTACACTCTTAAAACCAATAACGACGATGGTACTCGGATATGGGTAAATAGTCAATTATTGATTGACGACTGGAATGGTCATGGCCCTACCTGGCAACAAGGAAGCATTTATTTGAATGCTGGACAGAGATAAATGCCAAATATGTAAGGGGCTTAGAATCAGCTAATTTAAGTGGTACAAGAGAAGCAACGGCATTTCTGTTAGCTGTCACTTTGCTTCATGAACTTACTCATTATGGAGCTGTAGATGGAGGGCGTGGTGAAAATAGAAACAATGAATTTGGAGATGATTTCGAGCGTGAGGTGCTTGGCACAACTATTTCTAAAAATAATGCGGGCCAACTACTCGTGGATTTCATCAAAAGAAATTAAATATGATAACCGCTATGAAAGCTTATGGTTACAAGACTTTTTTGATAATTTCAATTGGATTTTCGTTAAATCAATGTAAAAACGCCATTCATGATAATCATGGCTTGTCCTTGTCTACCGAAGATACAGTTGTATTAGTTCAGGCTGTTCTCTCGGATAAAACGTTGGAATCTGAAATAATAAAAGACTTTGGCAAGCAACCATTTAAGCTAGTGGAAGGGCCTGCTTCCAAGTTGGATAAACAATTTATATTTGCGGGAAACCCTGTTAAAGTTGTACCCTTAACAGGTGATTTTTATCAAATTCACCAACAGCACCCAAAAGAATTGTATGTTAGTGTGCCTGAAATTAAGTTCTTTTCCAAAGACTCAGCAACTGTTTTATTAATTTTTCATGCTGGTAATGCCACCGCTCTTTTTAATTTAAAAAATGATAAAGAAAAGTGGACGATTAGCGGGCGCCAGTATGGGAAGTTTTGACTTTAAAAGCTACTGATTATAAAATCAAATGTCGCCTATTATTGGCAACATTTGATTTTATAACCTAACTACCAGATGGCTTAATTGGCAACAATTCTTATTTCTCAATATCTTAATTATTGCTTCACAATCCGTTTCCTGAACACCTGCTCACCAATCCTGATCTCCACAAAGTAAATACCGCCCGGTGCCGAGCGCAAGTCGAGGGGTTGTTGAAAGATGTCGGTTGTTTTCTGGTATTTCTGCTGCACCAATTCCGTACCCGTTAGTGTACGGACACCCAGCGTCAGCGCCCCTCGCTGCGGACCACTGAACAATACCATCATCTGCCCATCGCTGGGGTTAGGCGTTATTTGTAAAGCTTGCTCGGCTACCGGGGTTGTGGCCGTAACGGTGCCCGCCCGAACGTTGATCGTCACGACAGCCGTGGTACTACACAAATCCAGACCAGAGCCCGAAACCGTGTACGAGGTCGTTTGCGTCGGTTGAGCCACAACCTGTGGCCCCAGGGTCGTATTCAGGCCAGAACCAGACCAGGTAAAGACGCTGGCTCCCCGTGCATTGAGCGTAACAGTTTGACCCGGATCAATAAAGATAGCCGAGGCCGCTACCTGCACCGATGCTTTCTGCCCAACGCGGCCAGCAATATTATGGGCTACGTTTATGCCCAAACTATCGGCGTACCGAAGCCAGTCGCCTTTCTGATTTTGACGCCAGGCCGTGGCCGAAAGAGACTGGCCGTTTTGGGTCGTTATCAAGGCGACCGTATCGCCCGTTGCGTAGGGCAGTGTGATACCAATATGAAACGGCAAACTGCTCAGCGGCACGTTCCGGTCGAAGGTGACGGTGGTTGGTCGGTTGGCGGCTACGTCGGCGAGAATTACGCGAAGGGGAACGTCTTTCTGGGTCAGGATAGCACCGGGGCCGTTCTGGAAGCCACGCCCGTTCCAGACCGTAACCGTCACCACCGACTCTGTAGTTGCACCTCTGGCCGCTTTGGCCACACCAAATTGCAACGATGCGCCGGCCAGATTTGAGTAGCCCAGTTTGTTGGCAAAAAATTCGGAAACGGCCTGCGTTTTATGACTGTTTTGTCCGGCCAGATAACCCGTTCCGTTTACCTCCCGCAACACAGTAGGCGTGCCGTTGAAATTGGTGATGTCGTTGCAAAGACCGGCGTTTAGTACCTCAATATATTCGACACGAACCAGCGGGTCCGACTGGCCAATGGCGTTGGATGTTACCAGCGTTACTTTAAACTTACCCGGTTGGCTATAGGTAACCGTCGGATTTTGGTCTGTCGATGTCGCGGGTGTGCCGCCCTCAAATGTCCACTCCCACTTGGTTGGAAATCCACCCGACAAATCATTGAATTTAACCTGACCGCCCAACAAAACCTGTCGATTGTCGGACCGAAAGTCTGACTGCGGACGGGTAGCCACTTGTGTACCACAGACATTCGAGTTCAGTAAGCTGCTCCGGCGCGGGCTATTTGCCATAACAGCCCGGATACG
>JANXVQ010000279.1 GCA_025351545.1 Spirosoma sp. | reverse complement strand
GTCCCGGGTCGGGTGTGTGGCCGGTAATACTGCTGATCATAATGATGCTGCCTCCGCCACGCGCTTTCATGACTGGGTGACACAGCTTGCTCAGTTCAAAGGGGGCTTTCACATTAGCCTGCATAATTTTGTCGAAAGCTGCCCCGTCGCTATCGAGAGAAGGACCAAAAACGGGATTAGAGGCCGCATTATTGACCAGAATATCAATGCCGCCATAGGTTGCAATGCTTTTGTCAACCAACTGCCGAAGTTGTTCCATATCGCCCACATGGGCGGCAATGCCCGTAGCATCGCCACCCTGGGCCCGAATGTCACTAGCCAGAGCATCGCAGGCATCCTGTTTGCGACTGCTAATAATAACCTTCGCGCCAAAACGGGCAAACAGTCGGGCCATGTCTTCGCCAATGCCTTTACTGGCTCCTGTAATGATAGCTACCTTGCCAGTGAGATCGAAAAGGGCTTTCTCAGCCGCGAGTGCGGATTGATTTTCCATGAATAGCCTTAAGGAATGTTAGGTAGTTATAAAAAGATATGAGAAATGATCGACTTGACAAAAACACACTGAACTTGACATTCTAAACAATTTCACTTCTCGAAAAAGCAGATCGAGCCGCCCACCCAATCTTTGTTTTTATTGAAATTGACGCCAATCATTTCGCCCCGACTCATCCGACTCAGGTTCGTGAGCAGCGTAGGTTTTTCGTCGCCTTTCGGCCAGATAAACAGCATCCGGATTTCGCATTTCACCAGTCCATCCGGCGATTGAATAACGGGTTCATATTTAACCTTACGCTGAAGCAGATAGCCGTCGCGCTGGTAGGATGGAATGGCGTCGAGGTCGGCGGAGGTTATGTTCAGGTTAACGCCACTACCCGCAAAAGAGAACAGCGGTTTTAGAACGTAATTCTCCAGATCAGTAGGGTAGGTGCTCAAGTCAGATAAGTAATAACTGGCCGGAACGTAAGGACTTTTCAGTAAAGGCAGCGTGTATTTGCTGATTCGGAAAAACCAGTTTGGGTGCCCAACCCAATCAACATCCACATCATCGGTGAGATGGAATTCCGTTCGTAGGCCAGGGTAATTTTGTAAATCGTCAAAAATCAGGCGGTTATAAATTCGTTTGATGCGAACTTGACGACCGTCTTTCTCATAAAATAACGCCCGGCCTTCTTTCCTGATTTTAGTTAGACACACGGCTTTCACACCGAGCGCCTTCTCCGTCAGGACAAAGTCAACGCGCGTTTTTTGCTTTTCGGGGTAAATCTCCAGTAAAATCACTTCTTCCGGCTGGCAGTCGCCCACAATCATCTGACGCAACCGGTCCATATACTCGTCGTTATCGGCAGCGTTAAACAGGTGTGTGAGTTGATCTGGAACAGGATAAACACTACGAAATAGCTTGGCCAGATAAGGCTGGAAACAATAGAGCGACGGAAATCCCTGTAGTTCTATTAATTGGGGCATTAATTCACCTTGCAATGGACCGCCTGATGCATCCTGACAAATGGCAAAATCGACGGCCATAAACTGCGTATGATCGTCTTCGTTTGGCACGTGTTGCTCTGCTGGAATTGCCCTATTGGTCAAGGATTTGAAATCAGGCCGAGTAATGACAGAAATAATGTCATCACAGGCTTGTAAAATCTTATCAGTTAGAACTTTCGGGATAAAAATAGGCGTTTCGGCTACGCGAAAATCTAATTGACCGGGTAGATCAGCTTCAACTTTAGCCAAAAATTCCTGGTAGCTCTGCGGGCTAAAGACTTGATTATAAGCTTGGCGAACGGGTTGGATCATAAATAGTTTGTCATATCATCCGGAACGCGGAGCCCGAAGTTATGGACTCCGCGTTCCGGACAAGTAGTCAATAAAAGAAATCCGCTCTGGTATTTCGGTCCGGTAGAAACGGTAGACAGTAATGTATACATCCTCCAGCCGGAGGACGTATAAAAAGGATATTAAGCAGCTTGTGGCTCTTCAACCATAGCCGATAATGACTGAATGGCCTGCCGCAAAAATCCGGGAAGAATGACCGACTCAGTTAGGGCAATTTTGTCGGGGTCTTGCAAATAAGACACCATGTCGTTGTATTTTTCCTGACCGAAATTTGAAATGATATGATTGCGTTTCTCATCCTTCAGGAAGTACCGCAACATACCTTCATTGTCGGCTTCGGGGTGAAACTGGGTGCCAATGATTTCCGGGGAGAACCGCATGGACATCACGGCCCGGTCCAGCAATACATGGGGACGGATTTTTTCCAGACATAAAATACTGGCCCCCATCTGGTCCATGCGCTCAACGTTCGGGTCCGTAATTTGATAATCACGGGAATCCACGGCATAGAATGGCTCTGGCAAACCTTCTAACAAAGGGTCAGAATCGCCTTCTTCTGTTTTATGTATGGGAAAAATTCCGAACGAAGTCGACTTACGATGGCTCAGTGAACCTAGATCGAGGTGCCGTACGACCAACTGAAATGAGTGGCAAATCAGAAACACAAATTTCTTGCGATCATTATGCTGGTTCCAGTCGAAGATCTGGTCGATTAATGTAAAATAGCGCGCTTCCCAGGCATCATCAGATGCTAGTGGGCTACCTGGTCCGCCCGATGAAATATAAACATCATAGTTTAAATCGGGAAGTTCGTTGTTTGCCCGCACGTCATACACATCAAACGATAGTTCGGCATGCCGATCATTTCCCTGAACGTTCCGAATCAAATGTAAAATACAACGCAGGCCCTCGTTGGCATGGTTGTTATTCATGTCCAGAACGGCAATTTTTACTAAGCTCATAGGGTAGCTATTACAGCTGATTAGTTGCTGATGTTGATTCAAAAAATAACTAATGGATGCCGAAAGAAGTTTCCTCCACAATATAATTCACAACCTGCTTTAAGTCGTTGGTCTCTTGAAAAACAGCCAGTTGTCGATCTGCTCCGGTGCCCATTTCGAGAATTTTCAGAACGTATTCACACTCGGCGCGGCTACCAAGTTCATCGACTACATCGTCAATGAAAACAAGTAATTCTCGAATCAGATGATGCGTAGGCACTTCCTCCTGTTTGCCGAAATCAATCAATTTCCCTTCGATACCATAGCGGGCCGCACGCCACTTATTTTCATTGATTAGAATACGTCGATACGGTCGGAAATTAAGGTTTTGTTTATGCAGTTTATAAATCTTGGCAACCAGCGCCTGCATAATTGCCGCCAGGCAAATGGTTTCGTCTACACGCATGGGCACGTCACAGATGCGGAACTCGATGGTATCAAAGAATGGATGAAGCCGGATGTCCCACCATATTTTTTTGCCGTTGTCGATACAACCCGTTTTCACCAGCAGGTTAATATATTCGTCATACTCATTGGCCGACGAAAAGAAATCAGGAATGCCGGTACGGGGAAATTTGTCGAATACTTTTGAGCGGTACGATTTAAATCCCGTATTCCGACCCCGCCAAAACGGAGAGTTGGTTGAAAGGGCATAAATATGCGGCAGAAAATAACGCACGGCATTCATAATCTGGATGCCTTCATTGCGACTTTCGATGCCAACGTGTACGTGTAGCCCAAAAATCAGGTTCGAACGGGCAACATCGCGTAGTTCTTCAATGAGTTGGTCGTAGCGTTCGTTAGGCGTAATTAACTGATCCTGCCAATCGGAAAAAGGGTGCGTACCGGCAGCCGCAATCTTCAGATTCTGTTTATCTGCCAGTTCAATAATCATCTTTCGGAGATACGTTACCTCCTGGCGAGCCTCCTGAATATTATGGCAGATATTGGTGCCCACTTCAACAACGGCCTGGTGCATTTCGGCCTTTACACGTTCGTGAAGGACAATCTGGCCACCGTCGACAATCTTCGACATATGCGAACGCAGCTCGCCCGTGTTGGGGTCAATCGTTTGAAACTCTTCTTCGATTCCGAGAGTAAATTCAGGCATTAGCATTAGGAGTTAGAATCAGACAGGTCAGCAAAATTGACCGGAACCATCGGGTAAGATACATTTTTTTTGTAAACCTGATACGGCACAAATGGTTTTCCGAAGAATTGAAAATCAAATCAACAGATTATGAGAACGGAACGCGAAAAAAAACTACTGATAAAGTACTGGCTATTCGGAGGCAGTGGGGCTATGGTGCTTGGCAGCGGCCTGGCCGTATTATTGCATGGTTCTAAGCTTGGAGAAACCAATACCGGTCCCTGGTTCTGGATTAGTACTGGTGGTTTTGCACTTATTATGTCGGGACTGAGTTTAATTGGCGATGCTAACCGGTTTCGAACGTTGGCCGATGTGTTACGGGAACTGGAAAAACG
>JANXVQ010000885.1 GCA_025351545.1 Spirosoma sp. | reverse complement strand
GAAATTCCCACCGACCCCATGTCGATTGAAGCCGCCGACCTGATGATTATTCTTAAACCCAGAGACGAATGGACATCCGCCACGACCCGCGATGAACTGGCCGCAAAAATGGCGACTGCGTTATCGGTCATTCCGGGCGTTACGTTTGGGTTTCAGCAACCGGTGCAGATGCGTTTCAACGAACTCATGACCGGTGCCCGCCAGGATGTTGCCCTGAAAATTTACGGGGACGATCTGGGCCAGTTGACGAAACTGGCCGGTACCGTTGGCGGCATTGTCCGTACCATCGACGGGGCGGTTGATTTATACGTCGAACAGGTGGGTGGCTTATCGCAGATTCTGATCAAACTCGACCGGGCACAGATTGCCAAGTTCGGCATGAACGTGTCCGACGTGAACCGGATCATCAATACGGCCTTTGCCGGTCAGTCGGCCGGGCTGGTCTTCGAGGGGGAAAAGCGGTATGACCTGGTGGTGCGGGTAGCGGCCGATAAACGGCAGAGCATCGACGACATCCGTAACCTGTACGTAACCACTCCCAATAATATAGCCGGGCCGGGCCAGCAGATTCCCCTTAGTCAGATTGCGCAGGTAACCATCGAAGAGGCTCCCAACCAGATTCAGCGCGACAATACCCACCGGCGCATCACGCTGGGCTTCAACGTGCGGGGGCGCGACGTAGAAAGCATCGTGGCCGAACTGCAACAGAAAATCGGTCAGCGCGTCAAATTTCCTGCGGGGTATTCCATCACTTACGGCGGTACGTTCGAGAACTTAGTGGATGCCAAGAAACGCCTGACCATTGCAGTACCGATTGCGCTGGCCCTGATTTTCGCCCTACTATTTTTCACCTTCGGGTCCGTCCGGCAGAGTCTGCTGATTTTTATGGCCATTCCGATGGCGGCTATCGGGGGCGTATTTGCGCTGCTGCTGCGCGGAATGCCGTTCAGTATTTCGGCGGGGATTGGTTTCATCGCCTTGTTCGGTGTAGCGGTACTTAATGGTATCGTGCTGATTGCCGAGTTCAACCGGCTCCGTCACGAAGAGAGACTGACCGACCTGACCGAAATTATCCGGCAGGGGGCCGAAGTCCGACTGCGGCCCGTCATCATGACCGCGCTGGTAGCTTCATTCGGGTTTATCCCTATGGCTATTTCCAACTCAGCCGGAGCAGAGGTGCAGAAGCCACTGGCTACCGTTGTGATTGGAGGACTGCTCACGGCAACGCTGCTGACGCTGATCGTGCTGCCGATTCTGTATTCGTTATCGGAGCGAAAAGCCGTAGCGAACGAAGCTCAGGCCGATAAAAAGGCCGGTACGCAATCGGCCGTAGCAGGTGCGGTTATCGGAATGCTGCTATTGGTTTCGATGGGTAGTCAGGCGCAGGTGATACCACCACAGCCGTTAACCCTGGAGCAGGCCGTTCAGCAGGCCAACAGCCGGAATGCTCAGGTACAGATCGCCGGTCTGGGGGTCAGTCAGCAAAAGGCACTACGCCGAACGGCCTACGATGCGGGCCGACTATCGGCGATGGCCATGCTGGGGCAGTACAACAGCCGCCGGTTCGACAACAACCTGACCCTCACCAAGACCATTCCCAACCCCATGCTCATGCGTCGGCTGGCCGCTCTGAATGACCAAACGGTCAGAGCGCGGGAAGCGGGCGTAGTCGTCACCCGCAACGAAGTGCAGTATCAGGTCAAATCGGCGTATTACGAACTGAATTACCTCTACCAGAAAAGGCGGTTGTTTCAACAGCAGGATACCGTTCTGACCGAGTTCGTGAAAGCCGCTAATCTCCGGTTCAAGACCGGAGAAACGGGCAGTTTAGAGAAAGCGACCGCCGAAAGCCAACTTGCCGACCAGCGGGTGCGGCTGGCCCAGAATGAAGCCAGCCAGATTGCCAGTCGGGCCACGCTGCAAACGCTGCTCTATACCATCCAGCCCGTCGATGCGTCGCCCCAGCCCCTGCCCAAACTCACCCTGACGAGTCTGGCGGACAGTCTGGCTTTAGGCCGCAACCCGCTTTTGGGCCAGTTACAGCAGCAGATTCAGGTGACCGCCCAGACGCGTCTGGTGGAGCAGGCCCGGCTAAAACCGGATTTTTTGGTCGGCCTGTTCAGCCAGACGCTCACCGGAAATCAGCTTATCAACGGGCAGGAATTGTATTTCGGGCCGGGGTATCGGTTCTACGGCGGGCAAGTCGGCGTGACGCTGCCGCTACTCGGCCAGGCCCAGAAATCGCGCATCAATGCGGCCCGCATCGGCGAACAGATCGCGCAGACTGACTTGCAGCAACAGCAGTTCGCCTTGGGGCGGCTACTTCAACAGGCCGTTCAGCAGTACGATCAGTACCGCAACGCCCTGACCTACTACGAACAGAATGGTCTGGCGCAAGCGGGGCTTATTCAAACCAACGCCCGACGCGCCTTTAGCGGGGGCGACATCGGCTATGTCGAGTTTTCGCTCGCGCTGCAACAGGCTCTCTCCATCCGGTCCAATTACCTCGATCTGCTGAATGAGTACAATCAATCGGTTCTTCACATCAATTACCTGTTGGGTAATCCATAACCATGCAACAAGCAAAATTAACAGTCGTCCCCCTACAGAATGGCCGTCCGTTTATCGCTCTGCTGCTCCTGAACGGGCTGCTGTTGGGCTGCGGGTCAGGCGACCAAAAAGCGGATACCACTACCCAAAAAGAGGCTAAACCGGATTCGGCTGCGGCTGGTCCCGTCCGGGTTTCGCTAACGCAGGCCCAGTATACTGTCGCGGCCATCACGTTGGGACAGTATACGCTGCGTACGCTCAGCACCACCCTGAAACTGAATGGCGTAATCGACGTGCCGGCCCAAAATTTAGTGTCTGTATCGGTGCCGTATGGAGGCTACATCCGGCAGATTCGATTGGAGCCGGGTATGCGCGTCCGCAAAGGGCAAACGCTGGTGGTACTGGAAAATCCCGAGTACATCCAACTACAGCAGGATTATCTGGATACCAAAGCTAAATTAGACTTTGCCGATCTGGAGTTTGCCCGGCAGCAGGAGCTAAGCCATGATAATGTAAATGCCCTGAAGGTGTTCCAGCGAATACGGGCTGATCGGCAGAGTTTACAGGCGCAGTTGGCGGGGATGTCCCAGCGGTTAGCCATCCTGCGGATCAGCCCGGCAACCCTAACCGCTGGGAAACTTACCCGCCTGATTACGGTTCCCTCGCCGATTACGGGTTTTGTGACGAACGTACCCGTCAACAATGGCCGCTTCCTTAATCCAGCCGACGTGCTGGTTGAGATTACCGATGTCAGTGATATTCACGTCCGGCTAAACGTTTTCGAGAAGGATATCAGCCGGATTCGTACCGGCCAAACCATCCGCTTCGGTCTGGGGGGCGATGCGTCGCTGGCGCACCGTGGGGCCATCTTTCTGATCGGCAAATCGATTGCCGCCGACCGCACCATCTCCGTACTGGCGCATCCTGACGGTCGGGCCGAGGATTTTATTCCGGGCGGCTACGTTTCGGCTGAGGTAAACGTAAAGACCCAGCCCCTGCCCGAAACGGCGGTGGTCAGCTACGGTGGCAAATCGCTGATCTATGTGCTGGAGGGCAAGCGGGGAAATCCGGTCGTCTATCAGTTCAGGCAAGTGGTTGTGACACCGGGGGTTCGGGAAAATGGCTACGTGGCCATTACCTTACCCCCCGACGTTAACCCGCAACGAACGCCGATTGTGGTGGGCGGGGTTTACAGTTTGCTGTCCAAACTCAACAACAGTGAGGAAGAGTAATCGACCCGTTTTCACCCTTTTAACGCTTCCCACATGAACCTCTCCCCGCCGGATGTACCGCCCCAGTCCCGGCTGTCGGCCTTACTCGAACCGTTTCAGGCTCTCCGCAGCCCGACGTTCGCCAAACTGTATTTTGCCCAGACGATCAGTTTGCTGGGCGATGCTTTCACTTGGGTAGGTATAGCCCTGCTCGCCTACCAGTTCGGGCGGGAAAAATCGGCGGTTATCTTGTCCACTGCCCTAACGCTACGGGTATTGGCGTTTATCATCTTTTCGCCCTTCGCCGGGGTACTGGCCGACCGCATCAACCGCCGGAAAATCCTGTACATCACGCACTTCATCCGCATGGGAATTGTGGGGGGTCTGCCGTTTGTGACCGCTGAGTGGCAGATTTACGGACTGGTGTTCCTGCTCAACGTGTTCAACGCTTTTTTTACGCCCACCTACAAAGCCATCATTTCCCAGGTGGTTGAGCAAACGTATTACCGGCAGGCGATTGGTTTATCGACGGCTACGTTTCAACTGCTGGGTGTGCTGGGGCCGGGGCTGGCCGGTATTCTGGCCGTCTGGCTGGGAGCGCGGGATATTTTCTTTGTCGATGCCGCTTCGTTTGTCATGGCTGGTATCCTAATTCTACAGTTGCCGGGCGCGTTGCTCAACGGGCCTGTGGCAGAGAAATCGGAGACTAAGCCCCTCTCGGCCTGGGCCGATGTGGTGCGGGGGGCTACGCTTTTGTTCGGCGATCCGCTGATCCGGTTCGCGCTGGCCATCGAATTTGTATCGGCCATTGCCGGGGCGCAGATTCTGGTCAATACCGTTGGCCACGTCAAAGACGGACTGGGCCTGACCGATACCTATTACGGATGGGTCATGGGCACGTTCGGCATCGGGGCTACCATTGCCGCCTTCGGGGGCGGTTTCGACAAAACCCGCAGTCGGCGGGTGTCGCTCATCTGCGGGGCATTGTTGCTTGGACTCGCCATCACGGGGGCCAATTTTGTGGGCTATCCCGTGCTGCTGAGTTTGTGGTTAGTGGCCGGGCTGGGTCAAAGTCTGGCCGAAATCCCATCCGAAACACTTATCGGCGAACGGATTGAAGCCGGTCAGCAGGGCAAAGTATTCGGGTCGCACTTCGCCTTTTCGCATCTGTGGTGGGCCATTGCCTATCCCATTGCGGGTTTCACGGGCAGCCAATTTCCGGGCGAGAATTTCCTGTACGGCGGGTTGCTAACGCTGGGGCTGCTGGTCGTGGTGCTGGTAGCAGGTTCCCGAACCACTGCCAAACGAACCCCGACCCCAGGCTGAACGGATCGTCACCTGTTCCCTCATTTCATCTCCCGTTTCAGCAACTGCGCGTTGAACGCTACAATCACGGTGCTGACACTCATCAATACTGCGCCAAGGGCCGGGCTTAACACAAAATGGGGGTATAACACGCCAGCCGCCAGCGGAATGGCGATGACATTGTAGCCTGTGGCCCAAAACAGGTTCTGGATCATCTTGCGGTAGGTAGCCTTACCAAAGTCAACCAAGTTCGTGATATCGGTGGGTTTGCTGTTGACTAAAATAATGTCGGCGGTCTCGGCGGCCACGTCGGTACCAGACCCTACTGCGATACCCACGTTAGCCTGAGCCAGGGCGGGTGCATCGTTGACACCGTCGCCGGTCATGGCCACGAACTGCCCTTTAGCTTGTAAATCCTTTACGATGGTTACTTTCTGGTCGGGTAGCACCTCAGCGAAAACACCGTCCAAACCCAGTTCTTTCGCAACGGCATCGGCTACTTTCTGATTGTCGCCGGTGGCCATGTATACCTTGATACCAGACTCCTGCAACCGTTGAACGGCTTCTTTGGAATCTGTCCGTATCCGGTCAGCTAAAGCGATATATCCCGTTAGTTGATCGTTTATTATGACAAAAACGACCGTTTCGGCACCGCTACTGAAGGCATCTGGTGGTAGCTCAATGTTTTTCTCTTTCAGATAGCCCGGACTGACAACTACAACTTTTTCCCCGTCAACCGTGGCGGAAACGCCTTTGCCGGTAATTGATTGAAAATCCTGAATAGCGGGCAAATTCAAGTTTCGCTTTTTAGCCTCCTGAACAATACCCTGAGCAATTGGGTGTTGAGACTGTTGTTCCAGGGCTGCGGTCAAACTCAACAAAGCGGCTTCGTCCATAGCCGTTGTCAGCAGTTTGATACGCGTAATGCCGAATTCCCCCTCCGTTAACGTACCGGTTTTATCGAAGACCATCGCCGTAATCTTGCGGGCTTCTTCAAAGGCAGTCCGGTTACGGATCAGTAATCCTTTCTGCGCCGAAATTCCCGTCGAGATGGCGACTACCAGCGGAATCGCTACGCCCAATGCGTGGGGGCATGCCGTGACCATCACGGTGACCATTCGCTCAATGGCAAAGGCAACGTCTTTACCCAGCATAAGCCAGGCGACAAGTGTAATAACCCCGACGGATAATGAAAGTACAGTCAGCCAGCCCGCTGCGCGGTCAGCCAGAGACTGGGTTTGCGACTTGGCGTTTTGAGCTTCCTCTACCATTTTGACCACCTTATTCAGATAGCTGTCCTCTCCCCGGTGCGTCACCCGAATTTTAAGCGAACCCTCGCCATTAACCGCCCCGGCAATAACTGTGTCGTGTTCCGCTTTCTGTGCGGGGACGCTTTCACCCGTTAGCATACTTTCATTAACGGCACTGCTGCCCTCAACTACTTCGCCATCGGTCGGGATGCGTTCACCGGGCCGGACCAGCACGACTTGGCCTACTGTTAATGTATCGACCTTCACGTCTGTAATTTTATCCCCTTCCATCTTATGCGCATCGGATGGTAGCATTTGCACAATCAGTTCAAGCGAACGAGATGCCCCGGCCACTGACTTCATCTCGAAATAGTGC
>JANXVQ010000875.1 GCA_025351545.1 Spirosoma sp. | reverse complement strand
CTTTTACCCGCTGCGTGATGTAGTTGTCGAGCTCTTTGGTGTAGATGACTCCGTTATGATCAGAATCGGCTTTACCATCGAGTCCGTCAAGCAGCGCTTTTGTAAAAGCCCCATGCTTCCAGTCGTCAGATTCCTGTGATTTTTCGTTTCCGCTCGACGACGCAAACAGAATCGACCCCGATCCCGCGCTGGTAAAATCGCGCACCATTTCGTCCATCGACACCGTTAGGGAGCGCATGGCCACCTGATTTTTGCCGAAACTTCCACTATGGCAGGCGTCCAGAAACGTGATGACTTTGCTGTATATGTGGTCGATAAAGTATTTGATTTCGCTGTCGCGAATGGCGGTCGATTCGAGGTTGGCGAGTTCTACATCACTGGGAATAATGTAGAAATCATTGCCGGTGCCGTTGGTTCCGTGGGAGGCAATACTAATGATGGCCAGATCATTCTGCGTTGCTTCGCGACCGAGGTTCTGAAACGCTTTTCGGATTTCGCGGGCGGTGGCTTTTTCGTTGGTCAGGGTTGTAACTTTGACTTCGTTAAACAGCCCGCCCTTCTGAGCCAGCAACGCAGCACTAAGGGCTTCGGCGTCTTTATCGGCATAATGAAGCTGAATGCCGGGGTCGTTGTATTTAGAAATTCCGATAGCCAGTACGTACAAATTCGGCTTATTGGCGATTTTCTTTACGGGCGGCACATACATGATAATTTTACGTTCGGAGAGTGCTTCGGCGTCTTTATTTTTGGCGAACAGGCGAATTTCGTTATCGCCCTCCACGAGCCTAATGGTCCGCTCGATAGCGGTTACTTTGGCCGTACTGCCGGTTTTCAGACCCCGCTCTTCGGCAACCGGGCGACCATTAAGCAGCACCTTCGTTTCAGATATCGCGCTTTCCGACAATACCTCGGCCCGAAGGGTAAACTGCTCAGCCGACACTCTCATTTCTGAGGTGGGTTCGATCCACCGAAATTGCGGTGGCGACATGGCCATAATGTCCCGTTTTTGGGCCTTCACAGCCGCCAGCGACGTGTTGAAATCGCCGGTTTCCAGCACTTTTTGAATTAGGTCCGGGTTATAAAATGCTTCGCGGTAATTAGCCACAGGATAGTAGTCGGCATTGCGCATGGGTCCCCGGTTCACCAGCCAGCCGATGTATTTTTCGCCGTCGGGCGAGGCATCATAGTATCCGCTGGGGTGCCACATGACCCATTCGTCATCGGTGCCGATAAAAATGCTTGCCAGCGGTTCGGCGCGGTTGTTGTTTATGAAACTCGCTGTGTTCCAGATACGGATCGTTTGATCAGCTGAGCCAGACACGAGCCGCTTTCCATCGGCCGATGCGCCCAGCCCCCAAATCTCATCCTCATGCCCGTGTAGTTGGACAATTTCCTGTCCTTTCAGATTATAGACCCGCAGCACACCCTTTGCCCCACCCGATAGAAACATTTTACCATCAGGCAAAAAACCCCAAACATTATGGCTAAAGCCGTCGGTATCATCGCGACGGATAGTATTTATAACTTTGCCTTTGTGCATCAGGGTCAGCAGTTTGACTTCACCTGTGCCATCGGTATCTGTCGTCAGGCTGTATTCGCCCGCAACAACGGGCAGCTTTCCAAAGACTTCGCCGGGCGTTACCGGCGTAATGCCCTGGTTCTGCCAGTCGAATACTTTGGTCAGCGTTGACTGGCCCCGCCCGTCTGTATACGCATTGGCATAGCCAATTCGAGTGCCGTTCAGTCCAATACCCCAGGTGATGCGCCCTTTCCCCCCTAATTCACGCACGAGTTTTCCTGCGCCCCGCGCATCGGGTTGCCAAACCAGAAGTTCCTGATTATAGCCACCCGCCGTCACGACTACGTCATCTGACAAAAACGTTACGGCTTTGGCCGTGTTAAGGTTTTGGCCAAACGTCGCGATTTTCACCAATGTGGTGTCGCGCAGACTCTGGTACAGATTACTGCTGGTGTTGCCGCCATATATTCCGCAAAGCACCCGTTGGCCATTGGGCGATACCGCTAAACCCAACGGAACGGTTCCGTTCTGAATGCGTTGACGTTCAGTTAGTTGTTGATCCAGTACCAGCAGTTCGCCATCGACGTTTCCGGCCAGTATCCGCTCTAAAGAGGCCGCGTATACCACCGATTCCAACGCGGCCCCAGCGTCGGTACGCTTGAGCAATTTACCGTCAGATTTATTCCAGAGACATACTTTCTGATCCTGCCCAACACTCACGATCCGGTCGCCAAATGTGCATACGCCCCGCACCTCGCTGGTATGACCAACGAGTTTTCGAGTCAGGGTTCGCGTCTTCATCGACCAGATAGCTATCACCTGATCGGCTCCTCCGGAAATCAGGTCCTGCCCGTCCGAAGAGAAAGCCAGCGTTAGCACAACATCCTGATGCACGCCCCGCAGCAAGCCAATAAGTTTGCGGGAAGGAAAATCATAGAGTCGTATAAGTCCGACCGAGTCGGGCGAGGAGCCAAGCCAGCCGCCAACAGCCAGTAATTTGTTGTCTGGCGACAGGGCCAATGCGTAGATTTTTCCGATGTTGTCCGGGCCAACCTGCCCCCGGATTTCTTCGGCTACACTACCGGTTTGGGCGTTCCATAGTTTGATGGTTTTATCTTCTCCTGCCGATAGCAGGTATTTGCCGTCTTTGGTCATAAGCATCTGTCGGACAGATGCTTTATGTCCACCCGTGTTGATGTCTAATTGCTGGGCATTGACACCAGTTGCCAGCAGGCTTAGCAACAGAAAAGGTATAGCATGTCTCATAAATAGGGTGTTTCTACTTTAATTTCCGAGTGGTCGTAAGCGTAAGCTGTGTTTCGGCACGGCGTGTATTGGCTGGAGCATCAGCCCGGCGGTTTTTCTGATTGATCGTTGTTATATCGTCTGTAATGAATGAAAAGCCAGCTTCCTGCCGCAAGGTGAGTGCCGGAAAGGGACTCGTAGCCGCATTAAGCTGGAGTATTTCGGTCCCAAACGGCTCAGTAACCGTAAAAAACTTCTGGATTTTTACATAGCGGTTTACGTTTAGTGAATCCACGTAAAAGTTATCATCAAGCAGTACGTGCTGACCGTCGGCAGTATGGTAGATAAATCTCAGGTAGCAGGGTTGCTCGGCCCGGACGTAGAGCTTGAGCGAATCGCCATCGGTAAAGGTTAGTCGCCCCCGGCCCCGGTTCGTTAGTACGTCGATCTTGAAATCATTGACGATACTGCCTTTTTGCAGGGCTTGCTGCATGGCCACCGCCTGACCAAAATTATCTGGTCGCAACGGGGCATTCAACGTTAGGGCATCGGCCAACGGCAGGCTCTGCGCTGGTATTGGCGTGTTTTTTTTGGTTTGTAAATCGGTCCATTTGAGCCGAAACGTCAACTGATCCTTTTCATCGGTAAATGTGCCTTCGATAACTATGGATGCTGGATCGGCAGGTAGCGTTTTAGCACCGGGCGGTAAGTCAGCCGGTGGCGGTAAAACCACTAGTCCTGATTGCTGCCGCAGCCGTACCACCAGAAAATTATTCAACACTTTTGAGAACTGGCTGCAGAGGCCCGTGGCTGCATACGTGAACTTTTCAACCCGGATGGGACGCCCCTTTGGCAAGCCACTCTTTACCAACAGGTCAACCAGTTGAGCCATTGTCTGGTGAAAAACTGTCGATGTTGTATTGCCGGGGCTTGCGGTCGCCAGCGGCTTATTTGCCGGAGAACTTATCTGGGCCGCTTCTCCGGCCATATTCGTGATGCCAATAATGCGGTAGTCGCTGAAATACCGGCCTTTATCTATGAACCCTATCCGAAATTCGAGCGGGTAACTGGTCGATTGAACCGTGCGGTCTTTGACGTACTGTCCCTTAATGGATTTGGTTACGTAGGCATTGATAAACAGATTGTCGTTGGCCGTTTTTTGAATGGGCGAAAACGTAATTTCCCTGGTATTGAGCTTTGTAGAGATACCACTCTTGGGAAACCAGATGATATGATTATTGGCATACCGGTCGGCGGGCAGGTCGTTGCCACTGCGCCGACCGGGTTCAATATCGTTAAAAACCAAGGCTTGGGGTTGCCGGAATACCCTCATGAACTCACGGACATAATAAGTCCGGCGCTCGTCGGGGTCTTCGTCGGGGTTGCCAATCGAGTTCAGCCCATCCGAATACTGCTCCAAAAGTTGAACGACATCCTCTGCTACAGCCTGTTCGCGCTCTTTGGGGTATAGCTGCGCCAGGGCCCCTGGCATAACCAGACCGAGTAGCCCTACCATCAATGTTATTCGCAACGACTGCATATTGGGTAGATTAACTTATCGGTGACTGATTTCAACCATCAATGGCACGATAGTGCCTTTAGCGGAACCAGTGATAGCAAACCCCACATCGTCGGGCGTATAACTGATATATTTGGCAGGTATTAATTCGTCGCCGATAGCGGCCCGGATTTTAGCACTCAATCCGCCGGGAGTCTGGCTCATGCGGGTCATCAACTCATTGGCGTTGAGCGGTTTCTGCGAATACAAAATCAGTAGATAATCTTTACCGGGATTTTCGTCCATACGGATAGCACCCGTCTCCGACGGAAACGCCACGGTATTGTTTTTGCCCAGCAAGGGACTGATGTTGTCATTGGCAGGCAGAATTTTATGCACCTCGCCCGACAAATCGGTGGCAAACGCGTATACATAAGCCGGAAATTCGTTGGTAACCAGTAGCCGGAAGCGCGTTCCCGACGTATACGAATTTTTCATGCGGTAAGCGACCAATTCTTCCTTCAACGACGGCGTTGGCGACGGTGTCTTCGGTTTGGCACCTGCTTCGTCGATTTCCAGATTACGCAACAGCAACCGTCCGGCGGGCATAGCCATATTGTCGGTGGTCTGAAACGTTACTTTCCCTTGCAAATTTCCAGAGCCAGCCAGTTCGGTAGCGGGGCTTGTGCTGGCGGTGGTTGACACGGGTTGGCTTTTCGTGTTTGGATAAACCTGAATGGCAAACAGGGCGAATGTTGCCCAGTCAGAATACTTAATCCAGGCAAACCCCCGTTCTCCCCAGCTACTACCCCAACTATTAAGTACACGGAATGCCCCGCTTTTCAATTTTTTATCGTCATACCCAACGATCACCATCATGTTTTTATCCATGTTATCGGCGGGTTTTTCGGTGGGGGCGGGTTCCCAGATTCCTTTTTTTCCAAGATTATAAAAGGAGGGTGGGCAATATGTTGCCAGCAAAACCGGAAAGCCTTCGGCGAGGGCTTTTTTTACCGCCTGGATCTTGACATAAGCGTTGGTTTCGTCGGCTTTAAATAAGGTCTGGTAATCGGCAATGCGGTACTTGGCGGCTTCATCATCGGCAAGGGAAGAAATTTTAATGTCGCACTGATAAGGCACGGTTTTCAGCGTAGCTACGCCTTTTTCCTTAACCAGATCGAGGGCATCGAAGGCATTAATTTTACCCCGGCAATCCATCCCGCTTTGGTACTTAAGTTGCTCGTATACGTAAGATGGCGAAAAGGCCATCTGGTTAATCTGCTGCGTATTCGTGACACCCTGCTGAATGGCGGCCACCATCGTGCGCATGTGGTAGCTGGTGGCAAACGCTACGCCAGTCATGTAGGCACCCTGATCGCCCGATGTGGGGGCATATTGCTCAAGCGAAAAAGCGGCTGGCAGGTTGGCATAATCTCCCTTGACCAATAGGGGTTTCGATGCGTGCTTTGTCAGCATTTTTGGGTCGTAGTCGAGTCCGCTGCCCCGTGGCTGAGCGTGCAGATAGAGCGTGTTAAGTGCCAGCGTTACCAGCAGAAGAAGATTGAGTTTCATAAGTGTAGTTGGTTTGCCGTTAACGTTCGCGGACGGTTAGGGTATAAATCTGCCAGAAGTCATCGGCTGGTTTTTGGGCAAGGGGTTGTTTAACGAATGACTCGCGCGTAGCAATGGGCTCCCCTTTGAAGCTGAACTCTTTCACATCGTGATACACCTGATTGTCTGCAAAAAGTCTGTTATCGACACCCGGCTCAAAATTGCTGTAATGGTTCACGGTGGTCCGGTCAAAGGCGTAATGGTGTTTCTGGCTGTGGCAACGCTCGGCGAAGTCGTCCAGGCTCAGTTTTAGGAGTTCTCCCTGACGTGGAATCACGACCATATAACCCGATTCGGAGAACAGCACTTTCCATTGGTCCACAGTCGCCTGAGCAGGTTGTTTGCGCCCGGTTTTACTGCCAAGCTGGTTTGCCGAATTGACGACCAACTGCACCTTTTTGTATATTCCCATACTCAGCGGGTCTGTGGGTGGCTGCACAGACCTGTGGCAAGCCCCGGTATAGAGGGCCAACGTGGGCAGAATCAGGTAAAACAAACGATTCATAGGATAGCGTTGATTAACCGTTGACTGGGTAGACTAACTTCATTTTGTTTCGGCCAGTCGGATGTCGCCCAAACGAAGCGTCCAGCGGTGATCCGTGTAAAATTCATCCATCAGATCGGTCAGGAGAATGGTTACGTTTTTCGCCTGTTTATCGCGATAGCGCAAACGGCCCTGTCCATCCAGTCCCTCGAATTGCTGGAAAATAGTTGCCTGAGCCACATAGTTGCCATTATCACTTTTCTGATAATCCCGAATGTAGGCCACGTCATAATAGGTGATGTTCACTTTCTGATAGGGCAGCGCTTTGAGCCGGAAAAAGTATTGACGTACGGGCAGCCGGGTTACGCGAACAACTTTACCATTCACCACCTTCGAAACCTCAATAATAGCGGTATCGATAAAGAGTTTCATGGCGTTTTTGATGGCCAGATCCCGCATCATTTCATTCTCATCCTTGTTCCCTACGGTGCTAATGTAGTTTTCAAGCTCGTTGACCTTCTGACTGGCCAGCATTTTGAAGGCACCTAGTTCTGTATTGCTCAACGTCGTTTTCTCATCGACAACCTCTAGATTTTTGGTGCGTACCT
>JANXVQ010000189.1 GCA_025351545.1 Spirosoma sp. | reverse complement strand
CTGATGAATTTCTTTAATTCCCCTAAAATTCGACTGCGTGTCATAGGCTTTGCCGAAGGTATTTCTTACCTGGTACTTCTATTTATTGCTGTACCCTTAAAACGGCTTGGCGGCCATCCAGAAGCCGTACAATTAATTGGTCCGATTCACGGCTTACTTTTCCTGCTCTACATTCTGACTGTCATTCAGGGCAAGGTTGAATATAGCTGGCCGATGGGCAAAACGGCGTTGGCTTTGCTGGCGTCGATTATCCCCGGAGGCACTTTCTACGCCGATCATAAATTCTTTCGTCATCTGCCCGCTACTCCCGAACAGATACGTTAGTTTATTCTTTTATACAGACAAAAAGCCGGACGAATCGCCCGGCTTTTTGTCTGTAAGAAAGAATTCTTATTTCAATGCTTCCAAAGCAGCAACCGCTTCTATGGCTGCAATAGCAGCACTATTTTTTTCGGCATATTCGTCACGTTGGGCCTCAAAGTGGGCAAAAATTTCGGTAACTGAATCGACATTTTCGGCAATCTTTCCGTGCATGGTGCCCAGATTTTTTTCCAGATACGAGTCGTTCAGCCCATTCATATTATCTACTTCGATCTTACCTATTTTCTCGATTATGGCGGTCTGACTATTTTGGAGGTCTTCCAGTTCACGAACAATCTTGTTCATCAACTCAAACTTCTGTAACTTATCCATTGTGTTTCTTTGGTTGAGTAATACGTTATAAACGCACTACTAACTAAATAGTTTGATTATATTCTCCGGCGATGAGGCCGACAGACTATAATTCCGACGCCTAGTTTATATAGTGTTATCTTGGTGGCGGTATCCGATTCTTCTATTAACCGCCATGTTTGCCAAACCCACCCTTTCCTTCACAATTACGTTCGCAATCGTTACCCTGCTCGAAATGGTTGGCGACACCCTGTCTATCCACTGGCTACATTATGGCACCAAACCGCTGATTATGAGCCTACTTCTGATGTATGTCTGGCAAAATTACCGGCTAACCAACTCGCCTGCTTATATACGCCTGCTGCTGGCTGGTATGGGATTCGCTTTATTGGGCGACGTTTTTCTAATGATTCGCGAAGTCGATTTATTCGCGCTGGGTTTAGGTTCATTTCTGGTGATGCAGGTAAGTTACAGCCTCGTTTTCTGGCAGTCTATCTATAAAAACGGGCAGACAATTGATAGTCAATCGCTATGGCGAACGGCTATACCCTTTGTTCTCTATGACATTGTTTTTCTGGTTTTACTTGAACCGGTATTTTCAGCGAACCTAACATTAACCGTATTGTGGTGGCCAGTAGTTGTTTATGTCTTTTGCCTGAGCACTATGGGGTTACTGGCTACCCAGACTTTACGATCCATACCCAGAGGATTAAACCAGCAGAATTTATCGGCTTACAGGTATGTTGTTGCTGGTGCATTGCAATTTATCCTTTCTGACTCTGCCATTGCAGTCGACAAATTTTTGCATCCTATAGCTGGGGCTACCTGGCTAATTATGGGCACCTACGCAGCCGCTCAATATTTACTTGTTGTTGGCATAATACAACAAGCTGTTCCAACCAGCCCAAACCCTTCGTCTGTACTTGACTAAGTTGGCATCAGTAGAACATCTACAGGGAATGCCCTTTGGTTTGTAACACCTACACAGTCATTATAGTATTTTTCGATATAATCATCAATTATATCAATTTGATTGATGACCAGCTTTCCATTACTATTGTCCTGGTAATTAGGCTGTCGATTAAAGTCCGTTTTTACCTACTAATAAACCATTCAGCATACCCTTATGGAAAATCAACCTAAAAAACTTACCACAGCATCGGGTAGTCCTTATTTCGAGAACGAAGACTCAATGTCGGTTGGGCCGCGCGGACCGCTATTGTTGCAGGATTATATTCTGCACGAGAAAATGGCTCATTTTAATCGGGAGCGTATTCCCGAACGTATTGTTCATGCCAAAGGCTCGGGCGCATTCGGAACGCTTACCATAACCCATGACATCAGCAAATATACCCGCGCTAAAATCTTCAATGAGATTGGTAAGCAGACACGGGTATTCCTACGTTTTTCGACCGTTGGTGGCGAAAAAGGATCGGCTGATACCGAACGT
>JANXVQ010000179.1 GCA_025351545.1 Spirosoma sp. | reverse complement strand
TTCAGAATTTTGTGGTACGACGACTTAATATTCAGGCGGCTTGCTTCAAGTTGCCGACGAAGAAACTCGTCTTCATGGTTGTTCAGTCCCTCATCTTCACTGTCGTCGTTAACCCACAAATCAGGGTGTTTCCGTTCCATTTCGCTAGGCATCATCCCTGAAAAAATGGCGTTTCGAGCAAACCCGGTTGTAGTCGGCAGAATGGAATAGTATGACGATTCTTCCTCGACCGTAAAGTATTCAGCCAGTAAAGGTTCAATGATTTTCCATTGATCGAAGCGAAGATTATCAACCAGAATAAAGAAAAGCGGGGGGGCATTTGCGTCCAACAATGGAAATACCTTCTTACGCATTAACTGATGCGACATAACGGGACTTTCAGATTTTGGATCGTTCAACCAGTCTTCGTAATTGTCGACTACATACTTACAAAACTCCGAGTTAGCCTCGCTTTTTTGCATGTTCATAACCTCCAGCATGCTCTTGTCCTGAGAACTATCGAGCTCTAACTCCCAGTAAATGAGCTTTTTATAAACATCCGCCCATTCGTCAAAGTCCATGCGGTCATTGTATTGCATGGATATATTACGAAAATCCTGTTGATAACCAATATTAGTGCGTTCGGTAACGAGCCGCTTGTTGTCCAGAATCTTTTTGACCGATAGCAGAATTTGGTTCGGATTGAGCGGTTTGATCAGATAATCAGCAATTTTAGAGCCGATAGCCTCTTCCATAATGTGTTCTTCTTCGCTCTTGGTAATCATTACCACGGGCAGGTTCGGGCGCATCTGCTTAATTTGGGCGAGCGTTTCCAAGCCTGTCATACCGGGCATCATCTCGTCCAGAAAGACAACATCATAGTTCGTTTGTTCAACTTTATCGAGCGCGTCGGCCCCGCTATTGACGGGTGTAACGTCGTATCCTTTATTTTTTAGAAATAGAATATGGGGTTTCAGCAGATCAATCTCATCGTCGGCCCAAAGTATCGAATAATTTTGCATAGTTCCAGTAGGTGTTTGTTGCAGAGATTCTTCTGTTTTGCCTTTGCCAGCTACAGAATAAATAACTGTTCTTTGTTTAACATCAAACGACTGCTTCTGTTCATGTGGTTCTGTGTTAAGGTTTTTTAACAGGAGAAAAGGGTACTTTTGTCGAAATTCCCTCGAAAAGAGTAAATTCAACACCCTGGTATAATCAAGGTGCCCATACGCACCGAAATCTAATACGAATACAATCAGTCTTATTTTTGCGTTAGTTTTACGATATAAGCCGTTCATAAAGCTGGCCCTTGTGTATTTTCAATTACCTGCGGCTGATTATAACCCATGAAAATACCTCCTCTCCGTTCTGCCTTATGGCTCGTAGGCGGCATACTATACCTTCCTACCGTTCAGGCCCATCCGGCCAAATTCTTAGGGACGATGGTCACCGATTCGATTGGTGTTGAAAAAAAAGACGGCAAACGTTTCATCCTGCATCGTGTTGACGAAGGGCAGACTTTATACGCCATTGCCCGGCGTTATGGCCGCTCTGTTGCCGACATTAAAGCCGCGAATCCAACGTTAAAAGATGCGGTTCGGTATGCTCAAGTGGTTAGAATTCCAATTCCAGACGGTACTTTGAGCCGGAAAGAGGAGAAAGTAGTTGACAAAGCCATTCGGCAGCAGGAAAAAGAGGAGAAACGCGAAGGCAAGGTAGCTGAAAAGGTGATACCAACAGAACCAAAACCGGCAAAGCCGGTTGATAAAGAATTACAAAAAGATAAAGAAATTCAGAAAGCCGACGACCCGGCACGGGCTGGTATTCACGTTGTGGAACCAAGGCAAACGCTGTATAGTTTAGCCAGTCGGTATGGTGTATCACAGTCTGATCTGCGCAAATGGAATGGACTTCCTGGCGATAACGTCCTTATTGGTCAGGCACTTATCGTTTCGGAGAAAGCCTATATATCCCGTATGCCTTCCTCTCCGGGCCCAGCGATAACCCACAAAACGCCAGCCCATCATAATGACGTAGCCACCACATCCCGGCCACCTGTGGCGGCTCGTCCTGCCGAACCGCATAGTAATGAGCCCCGGTCCCTAACGACAGCTGAATCGAAACCGGAGCATCATAATGATACTCCGCCTGGACCAGTCACAAATAAATCAGGCGAAATTGATAACCGGCCTGGTGCGGAAGCTGCAGAAAAACCGGCTGAATTAATAGAACCGCCCCGACCGGGAAATGATGCACCTATGCCAACGCGCGGTCGGCGCATATCCAGCAGTGGGGTAGCGGAGATGATTGACGGAAATGACGGATCAGGTAAGTACCTTGCCTTGCATCGAACAGCTCCTATTGGCACGCTGGTACAAGTACGAAACGAGTTTAATAATCAAAGCCTTTGGGTGAAAGTAATTGGTCGATTACCAAATACGGGAGTCAATGACAAGATTTTAATTAAATTATCGACGCAGGCTTTCGCGAAACTTTCACCTCAGGATAGACGTTTTCGGGCTGAGGTAAGTTATATTGTTCGATAACTGATTTATGGAAACGAAAGAAGAACGTATTGCCCGTCGTCACCGGGAACGCGATGATCAGATGAAAGCTTCACCGGGCTACGTAACATTCAGTATTATGTTTACGCTGGCTTATCCGTTCATTGCCGTCTTTACCTTTCTCATGTCTACTCTGTTAGCCGCATTCTCAGGTATTTCCAGAGCAATGGCGTGGGTTGTTAGCGGAGGGAAAAGCAAATAAACGGCTAATGGTAACGGCAATTCCTGGTAAATTATCCATCAGCAGCTCATCCTTAAAAGATTTTTTAGATGCGAAGGTCGATCAATACAATCGACCTTCGTTTATTGAGCGCGACCCCATCAGCATTCCACACCGGTTTAGCCAGAAACAGGATATTGAGATTATGGGCTTCTGGGCAGCTGTATTAGCTTGGGGACAACGCCCGGTTATTTTGCGAAAAGCAACTGAGCTGGTTGAACTCATGGATGGGGCACCTTATGATTTTATCCGCCATCATGAAGAAAGCGATTTGAAGCGATTCCTTAACTTCAAGCACCGCACTTTCAACGCTACTGATGCATTGTATTTTCTCCATTTCTTCCGACAATATT
>JANXVQ010000178.1 GCA_025351545.1 Spirosoma sp. | reverse complement strand
ATTATTGATGAACCCGGCGTAGTGGCCAAGTCATATCCTTCATTTTGGGATGATATGGCCCGGGTTGTTACGGTGGAATTTATACAAGAAGAAACAAAAGCTAGTCGTTAACTTGTTGTAGATTCCTACTTGGTGTTGGTTTTGTCGTGGTGTCGGTTTCTCAAAACTGACATACTAGGTTTTAGGAAATCTCGCGCGTCAGGTTTAAGAACCTGACACCATCATAAGAACCTGACTCCACCATAAGAACCTGACAGCACAACAACTAAGGTAATATTGACTTTTAAACAACAAAACCATGACGCATCGGGAACAATTTGAACAGCAGGGATACCTTATTGTCCGCCATGTTTTCACGCCCGAAGAAGTGGCCGAATTGCGGCAGTCGGCCTATGAACATCGCGATCAGCAACAGCAGCGTGGTTTGGTGGCGCAGGTAAAGCAGGCTGCATCTATAAAAGGGGATTTACTAAGTAAAAACGGCTTGGGTTGGGTAATATACGACTCGCGTATCGTGTCTATTGCTACCGAAATCCTGGGAAATACGCCCGTATATTTCTCCGATAGTACGTATCAAATTGGAACAGGTCTGCGGGGCTTTCACCGCGATAATATCGACCGCCTTCAGTTTGGTAAAGGGGCTGACTGGGACGGGACCTATCCCCTGATTCGCTTCGGCATTTATTTGCAGGACCACGATACCTATAGCGGGGGAATTCGATTTAAAGCTGGTAGCCATCGGGCTGCCGACGGGGCCGACGTGTTTGCCGATACCCGTGCAGGCGACATTGTGGTTTGGAACATGCGGACACTTCACAGCGGCAACGCCCGCCGAATGAAAGTGCTGACTAATCTGCCGCTGCATGTCGGCTTAGAGAATCGTTTGCCTGATTTCCTGTTTCGCGAACAACAGGGTGAGCGGATCTCCTTATTTTTTAGTTACGGTTTAGAAGGCAAACACCTCGACCGCTATCTGGAACAACACGTTCAGAAACGAGCCGACGTGCAGGAAAATGTAAGGCTATCTCATTATTCGCCCGAAACACTTAAAAACGCCGAGCAGAATAAAATAAAAGTGTTGGATGTGAAGAAATTGCTGTAAGAAGTGGAATCAGGCTATGGGAATTTAATTCATTATTGGCTCTTTGAAGAAAGATGTGCCTTATGCAGTTGTCATTGCCAGCTAATTAGAAACTAGTCGTAGTTTCATTAACGCTGTTTAGTATTGCTCAACGCGTAGGCAGGTTAAAATCCTGAGGTTGTGCCTGCGTTTTCACTGAGTTCAGGCGTATCGCCCGAATGCGATGAAGAATCGTATGTAGTAGGTAATGTAATGCGAAACGTAGTGCCTTCGCCAACAACAGACTCCACCTTAATATGGCCCTGATGCAATTCTATAATGCGTTGTGTCAAAGCCAAACCGATACCATGACCATTAATAGTCATCGTTGAATCTGATCGGTAGAAAGGTTCGAAAATGTGTGGAATGTCGGCTTCTGGAATACCATAGCCATGGTCGATAAAGGTTAGTTGCAACTGTTTCCGTTCAAAGGAAATCCGTACAGACACGCACCCATCGAAGGAGTATTTACACCCATTTTCCATCAGGTTCTGAAAGGCTGTCTGCAATAATGACTCTTCGCCTACAATAACTAATTCCTCTTCCTGATTGGGTAAATCGGTAAAGTCGATATCAATCTGATAATCAGGCATTTTGCTAACAATAAGGCTCTGGGCCTGCCACAATAACTCATCAATTCGTACAGGCTGATAGTTGAGATTTACGGCGTCGGAGCTAGCGCGGGCTAATTCGAGCAGGCCATTTACGAGCCGAATCATGCTCTTGACTTCGTCGAGCAACCCGTCGAACGCAATTTCATATTCTTCTGCCGAGCGAGCCTGTAAGCGTGTCACCTCAATCTGCCCCATCATCACGGTCAATGGGGTGCGCAACTCATGCGACGCGTGCGAAACAAAGCTTTTCTGCAAAACAAATGCTTCTTCGAGCCGGATAAGAAGGTCATTAAATGTCCGGGCCAAGTCGGCCAACTCGTCACGTTGACGGCCAACCCGTAAACGTTCGTGGATGTTGGTTGCAGAGATAGCGTTTACCTGTATAATGAGTTCAGCCACAGGCCTGAGTGCATCGGTAGCAAACAGATAGCCTGCTATACCAACAATGAAAAGGCTTAATAGCCAGCCAGAAAACAGGATTTCCCGCAATCGATCCAGTTTACTTAAACCATATCGGTCATTGCCCGATGCCACAATGAGTAAGGGAGCGCCCCGCGAGTTAAGATGAAGAACGCCAATGGCTTCAATTTCACCTATGCGAATGTATTGAGGTTGCCGGAGTGTAATTTTATTGAGGAAGTTCGGCGTTACCGGGAAGCGGGGGCGCTGATTGTCCTGGTTATATAAAACCAAGCCCTGCTTATTGTAAATCGTTACCTGTTCGTCGGTCATAACGGGCAGGTCGGCCCGAGGAACTTCACCTACATCTTCGCGCAGGCGGACCGTGGTAAACGCTTTTTCTTCGAGTCTCTGTTGAAATTCCTGCTCCCGAAACTGGTCGTAAAGATAATAAACAGAAACGGTGAAGAGTAGCACAATCGAAGCGACCAGCAACACAAACAACAGCGTCAGGCGAGTGCGGATGTTCATTTTTTTGGATCGACGAGTGGAGAATGAAGAGTTGCTGGCGCAAAAACAAATATACGAGCCAACAACTCCTCATACCACAAATTATTCCTCCTTCAACATATATCCCATGCCAATTACAGTATGGATAAGTTTGTTTGGGAAGTCCTTGTCAACCTTTTTCCGCAGGAAATTCACGTACACATCAATTACGTTGGTACCCGTATCGAAGTGAATATCCCAAACTTTTTCGGCAATATCTACCCGCGATACCACGCGCCCTCGATTACGCATCAGGTAATCGAGTAAACCGAACTCTTTGGCAGTCAGCTCAATACGTTTATCACCCCGCCGGGCAACTTTTTCATTGAGGTCCAACTCTAGGTCGGCCACTTTTAGTACATTGGCCTGCATACCGACATCGCTGCTTCGCTTGGTCAGCGCTCGCAATCGGGCCATTAACTCCCGAAACTCAAAAGGCTTCACCAGATAATCGTCGGCTCCGGCTTCAAAACCCGTCAGTTTATCATCCACAGACCCCATTGCC
>JANXVQ010000867.1 GCA_025351545.1 Spirosoma sp. | reverse complement strand
ATTCCAGAATTATCTGCTCAGGTTGAATTTCTGGGCTTCCAGCCGGTACCGGACTTACACGCTGATTTAACAATGCTGGATGATGAAAACATACCCTTCGATGAGTCAGATGATAACGCAGATCTTGTTTAGGGGGAGATGAATGTGTGTCAAATTAAATGTATTTTATATTGAAACTCTTATTTTGACGTAAAATTCATATTTTTGTGACTGTGTATTGCCTGAAATTTTAGCACTGATACAATGGATGCAATTGAAAAGCTATCACCTGTTTACAAGGTGGGCGACATCATTCGGACAGCCGAAGCGTTTGGCCCTAACCCGGCGGGTAGCGTGGGAATTATTTATGAAACTTACCCCGGCCAGGATACCGAAGCCCATGAAATAGTCAGCGTACTGTTGGTGAATGGACATGACATCGGGAGCTTTAATGGGGAAGAACAATCTGAAAGTTTGACTTGGATTGGCCATTCCGATCTGGTGTACACGTACGCAAATCCTGGCCAATTAATGACTGACTTCCGGGATGGGTACTTTGAACAGGCATTTGTTGACGCTAAGGCTGTGTCCGAAAATGCAGCAGTAGCCAACGAGGACGAACATTAGCTATCTGTCAAGTCTTAATGGGTTCGGATATGAATTATACGTTGAACAGCCTGTACGGCCGACCTTATAGAACGGTTGATAACTGGATAGTAAACATGAATGATTGGTTTATCGGGGCGCAATCGTTATTCACACCAGTCAATCTGGTAATAACTCTTGTGCTTTTGATTTTTTCGCTGACGTGCTTATTGCTATATGTGAAGAGAGTTTCGGCATGAATTATTGAAGTCCGGCTCCGGGATGTCACACCGGGCATAAATGATGCTGACAATAAGATCTGGTAGGCCATACATTGGCAGGATTGGTAATTTGATTGCCCTGTTGTACCCTGCCAGTAGTGTGATTAAGGTACAAATTACTGGACTAATTTGCGTCAACCCCAAGTTGAAGCATCAGAAAAGTAGGTTTTTGCCAGTCAGGACACAACAACCCACGTACCACAAATGGCGTATATTTGGCAGGGCTACCAAGAGCCTAAAGTGCCATTATATGCAACAGGAGGTATTATTACACGAGTTACAGACGAATCAGTCGAATGATATTTACGCGGTCGTCGGCGGTTACAGGGTCAGTGTTGATTACGCACAGGCTGTCGTGCATTTTTATAAGGGCGAGCAGGAGTGGGGTAAATTGGCCGACACTCTACCTGTTGAAAAGTGGTCAGGTGATTGGCTGATTAGGATCATCGGCCGCTTCTTTCGGATCGAGTACCAACTAACCGATGATAAAGCAATCGCATCCGTTCAGCGGAATGGCTTTCTGTCCGTTCGAACTTTACATCACATCGGCCGGGCCGTTCTCTATCAGCGCATCCTGGTAGACCGAAATTGGGACTACTGCATCAGCTTTCGGAATGAGGTTGGATTCGGACTTTCGGTGGACAAAGCCATCGCTGAATTAAGGAGTAAACTAAAAGTCCGAGCGACGCAGGAGCAGGCTGAGGTTACGTTGAGTGTAGGCAGGTCGAGTCATATTACGGAGCAACAATTAGCAGATTTCTGCTCAACGAACGGACTAATCCCCGGGGGACGTTATACCCGCCAGCAACTCCGACAAACGATTCTCCGCCAGCGTAAGGTAAATTGTGAGCAGTTCCGTAGTCAGCTTCAATATTTCGATGTCCGTATAAACTGTAAGTAGCCATGAAACGGAAACCCCTTCGAGCCGACTACACCTACACCATTGAGGGAAACGTCATCGCCATTGTCGATCTTGACATGGGCAGCAAAAGCGTAACGAACGACATCGAAAAGGTACTTGAAGACATTCGCGCTGAACTGGGCGACTTGGCTGGCTTTGCGGTGATTTATCGGGATAGTATGGGGCGATGGGATGGCGTTCGTTTGAAAAACGGCAGTGCTTGTTTTTACTCTTTGAACGAATCTGATCAACAACAGGCTCAGGCCCGGCTTTTGCATCTGGTCGATCAGTAATTTTTAAGGGAATAGGTGCCCTTTTCCAGAGATGCTTATTTTTTCAGAGTCTTGTCTTCAATTAATCTGTTAAAATCCTTTCTGAAAGAATCCCCAATGGGAACCTCCTGTAACTGCCCTCCACGGCGAATGGAGACCAGGTCTTTGCCTATGGTTTCAGCTTTGTTGATAGCTATGATATACGATTTGTGAATGCGGACGAACTGATTTTGGGGAAGTCGGGCTTCGATATCACTTATGCTTATCGCAGAGTTGAAGCGGCTTGCTTCGGTGTAAAACCAAATACCATTACGCTCACTTTCAATCCAGTATATGTCATCGAAATCAAGCCGTTGTAGTTTGCCCTCTCCGCGTACAAATGTATACGAAGTTGCTTCTACAGGCACTTCTTTAGTGGAAACCTCCAGTAGTTGCTTTGCCCGTTGAACCGCTTTGGTGAACTGCTCAAATGAATACGGTTTGTGCAAAAAAT
>JANXVQ010000120.1 GCA_025351545.1 Spirosoma sp. | reverse complement strand
AGAGCCGGTTTGGGTAAATCAGCCGGGACTGACTCTGGTTGGTTTTCAACATTCGGACGTCTCGCGTCATCACGACGGTACAAAACGACATCCTCCTCCTGACGACGCGGTGGCTCAGCGGCTACAACCGGCGGTTCAGCCCGGCGAGTTCCATTCAGGAGTTCCGTAGATTTATACTCCTTCGCTAACACCTCCAACTGTTCTGTGTTGATTTTGGTGTTAGGATTAACTTCAACCTTAAACCCTTTGGCAGACAGACTACTCGCAACGGAGGAAAGTCCTTTGTTGAGAATTTTTGCCACTTGGCTTAGGCGCATTGACTTTTCTTCTGCCATACTTCGGTTTATATTCGGCAAATTTAATAGTTGTTGGTATGGTATGAACACCAGTTCCAACAATAAAAATCCCTCAGCTTCAATAATGAAGCGTTTAGTGTGTAAAATGAAGCATAAATATTCATTAACTTATTTTTCATTTTACGCACCCTACTTTATTCAAATTCCTGCTTCAGGATATTTAAAATCTCTTCAACAGTGTCTTCCTCTAAATCAGTCCGCCGAACAAGTTCTTCCTTGTTCAGGGCCAACACACTTTTAGCTGTGTCGAGACCAACTTTGCGTAGTTCTTCAATCATCCATGGATCAATCTCATCGGAAAATTCCATAAGATCAACGTCCTCATCATCTTCCTGACCTTCGTTGTCGCGGAATACATCGATCTCCATATCCACCAGCCGACCAGCCAGTTTAATATTTTGACCGCCTTTACCAATAGCCAACGAAACTTGATCAGGTTTCAGGAAAACCGATACTCGTTTTGTATCTCGGTCAATTTGCATTGAACTGATTTTGGCCGGACTAAGTGCCCGGCTGATTAGCAGTTCGAGGTTTTCGGTATAGTTAATAACATCGATGTTCTCGTTGCCGAGTTCACGCACGATTCCGTGAATCCGCGAACCTTTCATGCCAACGCATGCACCCACTGGATCAATGCGATCATCGTATGATTCGACAGCTACTTTCGCCCGCTCGCCCGGTTCCCGAACAATCTTGCGAATTGAAATCAGACCGTCATAAATTTCCGGCACTTCAATTTCAAACAGTCGTTCCAAAAACACAGGCGATGTGCGTGAAAGTACGATTTTTGGCGTACCATTCAGCATCTCGACCCGGCTGATAACGGCTTTCACCGATTCGCCTTTTCGGTAACGATCTTTTGGAATCTGCTCTGTGCGAGGCAAACTCAGTTCGTTGTTCTCACTATCGACCAGAATGATTTCATGCTTCAGCAACTGGTATACTTCAGCGCCAACCAAGTCACCAACCTGATCTTTATATTTTTGATAAAGGAGCTCTTTCTCCATATCCTTTATCTTCTGGATGAGCGTCTGGCGAGCCGTTTGCACAACCCGACGACCAAAATCATCCAGCTTTACTTCTTCGGCAACCTGTTCACCTACCTCAAAGTCATCCTGAATTTTATGGGCTTCGGCGAGGGGGATTTTATCATAATCCCAAATATCTTCCGAGTTATCGTCCACAATTTCACGCGTCCGCCACATCTCCAAATCACCACTTTCAGCGTTGATAATTACGTCGAAATTTTCGTCGGTTCCGTATTTTTTACGAATCATTGTCCGGAAGACTTCTTCCAGAATGGCGATCATGGTAGGCCGATCAATATTTTTCGACCGGGCAAAATCAGCAAACGATTCGATTAATAGTCCACTGGTCATTTTAGTGTCTAAGTCTGCAAGGCATAAAGCATAAGGTGCAAAAGATAATTCAATAACTCTTTTTACGCCCTGTGCAGTAGGTCTCTATTTAAATGATATTTCTACATGCGCTTTTTTTATCTGCTCAAACGAGATTGGCGTAGGGCCAACGGGCGAAACATCACTAGATAAATCAGCTTCCTTCTTCTTTTTACTCTTCGACTGTTTTTCGGGTTCGATATCCAACACGATATGATCCCCGGCAACAGACTCCAGATGGCCTTTCCGAGTGTTACCGTCGATGAGGGTAACAATCAACTCCCGGCCTACATTACGCACAAACTGACGCGGAAATGTCAATGGATGATCAACACCGGGTGATGAAATCTCGAGCGTAAACGCCGATTCGCCGAAAAAATTCATCTCATCCATCTGCGCCCCCAGCTTACGGCTTACATCGGTGCAGTCAGCAATGGTAATACCTGCGTCACTGTCCAATAAAATCGTAACCTTAAGTCGGCCACCCTGCCTTCCAACCACCTGAACATCAACGATATACAAATGATCGTTATTCAGATACGGCTGTAGTAATTCGGTAATTTTCGCTTTGTCGTCCATAAGGTAAGGCTAACAAAAAAGGGAGTGCGACTCCCTTTTTTGATCAATGCCATACGGTTTTTGTTCCACAAAGGTAATACGTTTCTGCTTGCATCGCAAGTCCTGGAATAAGCTCAATTGGCGGCTTTCCAATCATTATACCTTATTTTTGGCTGCCGAAGGGTATTGGTCTCGCTCAATAACGACGATATGGTGCTCAAAACACGGGTTGGACAACTCATTGCCTATTTTTTTCGGTCGTTGCTATGGTCGATTAATCTGTTGCTGGTTTTATATACATGCCTGGCTTACTGGCTTCTGTATAGCTTACAAATTGAACACTGGTCGGCCAGCATGATCATGATTACGTTACCGGTAGCCTGGCTATTGAACTTAATCGTAGTTTGTTTGTGGCTTATGGCAAGACCCTGGCGAAGTTGGCTTTCGGGTATCGTTGTGCTGGTCGGGATGGTTTTATTTGGGTCACGAACCTTTGTGTGGCACAGACCCGTTGAACTTATCGGCAAGGGCACACCATTGAAGGTGTTTAGTTATAATGTTCAATCCTTTGACTTAAATGAGTCCTGGGAGTTCTACCAAAGCTCACCCCGTGTTCGCCGTACAGATAATTATGTGTTGCGTTATGACGCGCCCATAAAATGCTTTCAGGAATTTTACAATTCAACGACGATACCAGACTACAATATTGTCCGGCGATTTCGTAAAGCAGGCTACCTCTACTCAGTTCTTTTATATCCCGAAAGGGCACATGTGGCCGACGGCGACATTGGGGCTGCCATTTTTTCTATTTACCCAATTATTCAATCGGGACGAGAGCCATTTGGCGGATCGAATGGAATCGTATGGGCGAATATAAAAGTAAGGAATGATACTATTCGCATTATCAATGTTCACTTGCACTCGATGGGCATTCGAGTAGGTAAAGTACTAGACCAGAAGGGTATGAAGGGCGTTCAACACGAAACACGCGGTGTGTTGAGCGCTCTGCATACGGGTTTTATCGAACGTAATGACGAAGTTAAAAAAGTTGAACAATACATCCATGAAAGTCCCTATCCGGTCATTGTAACAGGCGATCATAACGACACACCTTATAGTGTCGTGTATGAGCGAATGCGCCGGATATTACCCAACAGTTTTGAAGATGCGGGGCGCGGTTTTGGGTTCTCATATAACCGCCTGCCGGGCTATATACGAATCGACCATCAGTTTCATGATCCGAAACTATCCGTATTAAATTTCGAAACCTTAAACTATATTGGTTATTCTGATCACTACCCAATTGTAGGAACGTATTTAATTAAATGATTGAGTCGGGCGTGAGACAAGTTTATTTTTTGACAAGATTACAGAGGATATTCTGTCAATAAAAATTCTATTTGATCGGGTGATCCTGTTAAAAAAATAAACCTGATTTGTGCCAATAATCAGCTAGATTAAACTTGTCATACACGCCATCATACATTTTTACGGGTGTGCATTTACCCATGTTTCACCATTGGCAAACACTTCTTTTTTCCAAATGGGTACGGTTTGCTTAATCGTGTCAATAATGTACCGGCAAGCGTCAAAAGATGCCGCACGATGGGCAGTAGCAATGCCAATTAGCACCGCTATTTCGCCAATCTGTAACGTACCTTTTCGGTGGATAATAGTGTAGCGAAGAATGGGCCACCGCTGATGAGCCTCATCCGCAATTTTTTGCATTTCGCTGATAGCCATGCGGTCGTAAGCTTCGTATTCGAGTCGATCAACCGGCCGCTCCTGGGTGTTATCACGAACAACTCCCAGAAAAAAATCAATAGCACCTGCCTGATCCGATTGGAGATAAGTTAAAGCAGCGGAAACGTCGATGGGGTCAGAAGTAATGGCAATCATAGAACAACAGGTAGGAATCAGCCTCCGCTGACAGGTGGAATAAGAGCAATTTCGTCGTTCTGAGCAAGTATTTGTTCAGATTCGGCATATTCGCCATTAACAGCAACCAGCAGTGAACGAATACTGGCTAACGCGGGATAATCCAGATGCAACTGGTCGATCAGATCGCCAACGCTACCCCCTTCAGGGAAAGGCACCGAAACCGCTGACTGGCCAGTCAGATCGCGGGTGATACCAAACAAAAGTACTGAAACAGATGAACTCATGAGCAAATGTAATGCAGTATATAAAAGCAACAACGTGTCTGTAGAACGTATCGAAGCCTGATTGAAGTTCGCCCAATACTAACAAAAACAGTGCCGCTACATTGAAGTAGTGGCACTGTTTTTACGTTGAAAAGACGAAGCTTATTTTGAATTATTCATCTTCCGTTCGGCCTTTTTCATCTTGCGATCAGTTTTGTTGAGCGCTTTGTTGGTGCCGTCTTTAACGTCCTCTTTTGTGTTTTTTGCCGCGGTCGATATTTTATCGCCTGCCTTATCGGCTTCGCGACCTACTTTTCGACCAGCCGCTTTTGTAGTTTCTTTAGCCTGGTGAGCCGTTTCTTTAACGTTTTGCCTGGTATCCTGAGCAGATACAAAGGCAACTGAGACGAATAGCGCAGTGGCTACTATTAGGATCTTTTTCATGGTTGTTGTGTTGATTTCCGCACGAAATAACCCGACAACTAATCTAATTGTTTTCAGTTGCTCCTTTACCTGTCCTGCGTTAATCTTTATGTTTGAAAACCTTTACCTGATACACATAATCCTGCATCCGTTTAATCTGCTGTTTACGAGGCAGTTTCGCCAGTGTATTCTTTTTATTTAGCCGAAGTGGTTGCCCTTTGAGCGAATCAATCGGAATATTGCTGAGGGCTTCGAGCAGGTAATTTGTTTTCACGGCAAAGCTAACACCTTCCGACGTAGTCTGTTTGCCGCTAATAATACCTATCACGTTACCTTTTTCATCTAAAAGTGGACCACCCGAATTACCAGGATTCACACCAATAGCTATTTGATAGGCTGTTGAATCGCCCCGGTAACCTGTGCCAGAGCTGAGATAACCTTCGCCATATACAATTTCCTCACGCGGATAACCAAGCGTATAAACGCGCTCGCCAAGATCAGACGGGCGGGCGTCAAAACTGTAAGGCACCGGCGGCATGGAACGGAACGCGCTATCGTCGCAAAGTTGCAGAAAGGCTAAATCGTGCTCCTGGTCGGTATAAACGACCCGAGCCTTGTATACTTCACCTTTGGTACTTTGTACATAAACCGAATCAGCGTCACGTACGATGTGATTATTCGTAATAAGGTAGCCATCACCGGTGAGCAGAAAACCCGACCCCGATACTTGGGCCGGATTGTTACTCAACCCTCGCCCCCGACCATTGTAATCATTTAATAATTTACGTTGTGATGACTTAACGGCCTGAATCTCTTTGCTTAACAAACTATATTGCTGCTCCTGCTGGTGGCTTTGCTGGTAGGACCCATAGAGGAAAATAGATCCGAAGGTTGTAATAATAGCCACCGATGCAGCCACAGCCAGTGTGGTGCGATACATATGCCAAATTGACCGAATCTGACTCGCCGATTCGGACCGGTATGTACTAGCCTCCTGGCGCATAGCATTCATGTCGGTACTTGCCTGAACCGCTTTTAGTCGCTGCTTGAACCGAATCCGTTCGCCATACGCTCGTAAAGCGTTTTCGATGCTTTTTTCTTCGTTCGTTTCCATATTTATCAATACTGACTCTCCCAAAGCCAGCGGAATTTTTAATATATCGCCAACTCTGGAGAGTTGGCACTACGATTTATACTCCGAAAAGAACAATCGCTTCAGCCGCATCAGGCATTTATACTTCTGCGTTTTAGCATTGTCGGCATTGGTATAACCAAATTTTTCGGTAATGTTCTGCATACTTAGATGCTGGATATAAAAATCGTCCAGCAACGTTCGGCAGGGCTCGCCAAGCCGCGTAAGCGAATCGGCCATCAGATCAAACTGGCGATCACGTTCCTCATGGTCCGTTAAATCGTCATCAATTTGCCCGACAGCGAACTCATCCGCAGCGGCCATGTCTACATCGCGCACCATAAATCGGCTGCGTTGGGCTAATTGCTTCAGCCATAGCCGTCGGCCAACCGAGTAGAGGTAGGTTTTTAACTGGCAATGCAATTCCAGCGAACCACTCCTCACCTTCTCATACAACACGATTAGTGCTTCCTGATAAATATCCTTGGCGTCATCTTCATTACCGCTGTTGCTGGTTACGAAGTGAAGCACCATCGGAAAATACCGTCGATACAATTGCGTCAATGCGTCGTCGGAACCGTCGGCTAAACCCATCAGCAACTCATCATCAGTCAATATAGGTGACCTACTTTCCTTCATTGAGTTGAGTCATTACTTAATACGAAAACATCTGAGACGTAACCCAAAAGAAATTAAAAAATAGTTGGGTTACCTTTTCCTTTGTAGAGTATTAACAGTGACATTAATTAGTATTCACTAAACAAAAACATCCCCAAAAATATGAAAGCAATCACGAAATCCGCCTTCTTTTTCATGGCTATGATCGCCCTGGCTACGTCTTGCAGCTCGAAAAAGACCGAAACCACCGAAACGACCACAACCACGAAGGACTCTGCTTCGACGATGGCTACGGATTCGACGATGGCTACGGATTCTGCTTCGACGATGTCTGCTGATAGCGCGAAGTAATTTTTGCTGAGGCACAACTGCCGGTAAATTTTGCCGACACCGCTATAAACGTTTGAAAGCCTCCTGACTAGTCAGGAGGCTTTTATTTTTTAGTCAACTTTGTCAAAGTTCCAAATATTGACAAAGCTTTAGGACAAAACAGTACCGAAACGGCGGAGTATTCCATCATTTCAACATCTCCTTCAACAAATTCATCTCACCAGTCGGTGCCGCTTTTTCGTATAGGATATTATAAACGGCGTTCGTAATGGGCATGTCAACCCCAAATCGCTGATTAATTTCATAGATGCTTTTGACCGCATAGTACCCTTCGGCAATCATATTCATTTCAGCCTGCGCCGACTGGATCGTGTAGCCTCGACCAATAAGTGTCCCGAACGTCCGGTTACGGCTGAAGGGTGAATAGGCCGTTACGAGCAAGTCACCCAGATAGGCCGACCCGCTCAAATCGCGGTGTTTGGGGTAGATAGCATCGACAAATCGTTTGATTTCCTGCATGGCATTGGACACCAATACAGCCTGAAAGTTATCGCCATAGCCCAGTCCCCGCGTAATGCCACAGGCCAGCGCAATAATATTTTTCATCACGGCGCTATACTCGATACCATAAATATCATCTACGGGGGTTGTTTGCACAAAGCGGCATCGTAATAAAGTAGCCACCTCCTCAGCACAGGTCGGGTTTTGAGAAGCGATAGTGAGGTATGACTGCTTTTCGAGGGCCACCTCTTCGGCATGACATGGTCCGGCAATAACCGCCATTCGCCCCACCGGAACGCCATATTGTTCACTGACCCAATCGGTTACCAGTTGATTCGCTCCCGGAATCATACCCTTGATAGCCGACACAACCGACTTTCCATTAAAATGTTCGGGTTGTAGGCCAGTTAGCGCATCGCCTACGAAAGCCGCCGGAACTGCTAAAATAATATAATCACTATCTTTAAAGGAGTCTCGTATCTTAGTACAAACCTTCACTTTACGCGTATTGATCTGCACGTCGCTCAGATAACTTGGG
>JANXVQ010000854.1 GCA_025351545.1 Spirosoma sp. | reverse complement strand
TAATTTTATGCATTTAATGCACCTTACAAAGACCAATCCGACTGTGTGTGAGCAATTGGCGCAACGTTTATGTATTGAATATCCTGAGAAATATGAGAAAATTGAAGCCGTTTGCCGACAACTAAAATCTACCCACCATTTTATAAATTTTGCTACACCGCCATTTCGACTGCCGTTTTCTAGAACGGCTTACTTACTTGGGAGTATTTTGGACGTTAACCCATTAGTTACAGGAACAGAAGAAGAATATCGAAAAATTGAGCATACAATTAAATCTATTGACAATGAAATACATCAAAAAGTTTTATTTGATGGACTGAACTATGAAAAGAATATATTTACTTTTTCAAAAGCCTTGCCAAGTATATTTCTTTTGAAGGAAAATTGGAAAAAATACTCAACTAATACTAATGACACTTTATTGCTGTCAGAACCTACTTTATGGCAAAGTACCATAAGTCGAAGTGAATATTGCACCATTCTTTCATCGGAATGGAATTGGTCTGAACAAAATGAATATTCTGGACAACTTGAGGGATGCGATCTAGTTCGTAACTTAGACACTGTTGCTGCTTACTATGAAGTCATACTATATATATATCCTCATGAAAATATTATTCGGGAACATCTTTTAGACGCCATTAATATGCTGATTTTGGATGCTATTGAAGAACCCATCAGCATTGCTTCTGTCATCCAGACTGTTTGTGACCAGGTTTTAATCTATCAGTCTGAGATAAACCAATCGGAGTTGGCTGATACGATCATGAGCCGTATTCGGCATTTTTTATATCATGGTGTTTTAGACGTAGTTGCATGAGAAAAGGCACATGGATAGTGGTAGTTTGTTTAACTTTCCTGGTAAGCAGTTGGCTATTCACGAACTGCCAGCCTGTAACCTCCTCAGCCGATCAACCCGATAGTACCGCCCTGAGTAAACCCGTTGCGGCCAGCTATCCAGCCGTCGTTTGCCAACTTGCCCGCACTACCACCTTTGCGCTTACCTCTGCCGCCACGGGTCTGATTCGTACACCTGCCCAAAGTAAGCTCAGCTTTCGGATTGGGGGCACTATCAGTCAAATTCTGGTGCATAATGGGTCGGTGGTTTTGGAAGAGCAGGTAATAGCCCGTTTAGATGACCGCGACCAACGGTTGGCTTTACGTATCTCGCAGGATCAATTAGCCGAAGCCATGGTTCAACTCCGCGCCCTGATTGCGGAATATGGTGGTACTGAACTCGATACAGCTAACCTCAAGCCTAACGCCCGCGCCTTTGTGCTAACCAAAAGTGGCTATTACAAAGCCCAAACAACGTTGGCACAAGCTCGTCAGCAATTGGACTACACGCTATTGCGCGCGCCCTATGCCGGTACAGTAGCCAACTTGACGGCCAAATCCTATAACTTCATTACGTCTTATGAACCCTTCTGCACCTTACTCAGCCGGGCGGGGTTGTTAGTTGAGTTTTCTGTACTGGAAAGTGAGTTAGCCACCGTGAAAGTGGGTCAGCCAGTTCGTATTTCGCCTGTGGCTATGCCCGAACGTACTTATACAGGGCAGGTCTCGGAGATAAATCCGTTTGTCAATGCCCAGGGGTTAGTGCTCGTTAAGGCGCGTATTAACCGACCGGATCAATACCTATTTGAAGGGATGAACGCCCGCATCTTTATTGAACGGCGGATGCCCAATCAGTTGGTTATTCCCAAATCGGCAGTGGTCGAACGGTCGGGTCGTAAAGTGGTTTTCACCGTCGATAACGGAACCGCCAATCCAGGCCGGGCCAATCCAGGCCGGGCTAATCCAAGCCGGGCCAAATGGAATTACGTGACTATTGCCCACGAGAACGATACGGAAGTAGCTATCAGTGAGGGCCTAAAACCCGGCGACCGCGTAATTATTTCAGGTAATCTCAATCTGGCTCACGACGCGCCTGTGCGTGTCCAAAACCCATGATACGCTACCTCCTTCACCGCCCCATTGCTGTTTGCGTTGTTACACTTGCACTTGCTACACTGGGCGTGCTGGCATTCTGGCAGTTGCCGGTTTCGTTATTGCCCGATATTCTGGTGCCGGAGATTACGGTGCAGGTGAGTTACCCAATGGCGTCGGCGCGGGAATTGCAGCGCACCATCGAGCAGCCGCTACGTAACCAGCTTTTGCAGGTCAATCACCTGAACGACATAGAATCTGTTACCCAAAACGGGCTGGCTGTATTAACGCTTCGTTTCGATTATGGAACCAACACGCGGCTGGCGTATCTGGAAACGAATGAGAAAATCGACGGGATTCTGGGCCAGCTACCGCGCGACCTCGAACGCCCCAAAGTGATTAAAGCCGGAGCGGGCGATATTCCGGTTTTCAACCTGAATGTAATGCCTGGCCCCAACTACCGGGAGGATTTTCTGGCCCTTAGTGAGTTTTGCGAGAACGTACTAAAACGACGCATCGAGCAACTACCCGACGTGGCCTTAGTTGATGCAACAGGCCTGGCCCAGCCCGAAGCCGTGGTACAGGTCGATCCAAACAAACTGGCAAGCCTGGGTATTACTGAGCAGCAACTGGCCGATGTATTAAAACAGGCCAATCTACAACCCGGTAATTTCAGCGTTCGCGAAGGGCCATATCAGTACAATATCCGATTCTCATCCGTCCTGCAAACCCCTGCGGATGTTGAGAAAATCTATTTCAGCGTTGGCGGCTCGGGTTCATCAGCAGCCGGATCAGCCCAGAACGATCCTCGTGTAACATACTTTGCCGATAATGTACTAACAGCGCAGGAAACACGCTCTGAAGCTCCCCGTCGGCTAATCGCTTTGCGTGAGGTCGCTACCGTGTCTCTACGTGAACGGCCGCTAACGGGGGTTTACAC
>JANXVQ010000024.1 GCA_025351545.1 Spirosoma sp. | reverse complement strand
CACACGCACCCGGCCAACGGCCCGACGTACCAATATGGAACCGTTGCAGGAGTTCATCTGCTACGCTTATCCCAACGCGGGCGCGTAAGAGCCGGGCGAACTGGTTACGCTCATAATGGCCTAACGACTTTGTAAAGACCTCATCCGGTATGGTGTAAACGGGGGTAGGTGGTTTACTCTGACGGGGTGCTGTTTGTGCGGTATTCTGCCGGGCTGGTAAGGGATTATTTTCTTTCCATCGTTGGTACACCTCATCGGAAAAACTCATACCAGATGCTGTTTTCTGGTAGGGGCTAACGTGGTAATTGCAATTACTTTCCCGGTCGCAACGCCCGTAGGATTCAGGCAACGGTTCACCCGTTTGTATGTCTACATAACGGCTAAGGGTTTTACGGTGGCGCGGCCCGCACTGTGGGCAATCTGTTTTAATTGCCTTTTTAGGTAGTTGGTAACGATAGTTTGTCTGTGGCATTTTGACACATTGGCACGTTGTGCCATAACTCGTTAATAAACAAATAGATGGAATTTTAGAAAATGCCAATCTGAGTGCCAAAGTGCCAATTAGGGCTATTAGTTATGGCAAACATTAGAGTAAGGGCATTGGCACTTTGGCACTCAGATTGGCACTTTAACGAAACGTATTTATCTGTTCTACAGATTATTACTCCTGAATGTGTCAAAATGACAAAGTGCCAGAGCCTAACAGCATTTGTAATATTCGCCATGCTTAACGCGCCGGAATAGCTGATTATCTTTCAGTATCCGCTTTACGGTCCGTTCGGAAACAGGCGGCATCATTTGTTTGGCATAAGCAATAGCGTCGGCTGTAGTGACCTCATCCGGCAAACCATTGAATAACCGTTGCTGCGTGTTCGGTAATCGTTCAGCCGGGGTTTGTTCGTTCAGGACAAAATGCACTTTTTCAGCATTTTGACGAAAGTATTCGGTAAGCAGAATACCCCGTTCGACGCTGGTAAGCCGGATACAACTTAAATCCGATTCATTACAAGCCCAATCCATTAATTCGATAAGTAGCGCGAACCGAATACAATAGGCATCCATTTTGGCGTAGATACCTTTGTATGCTGGGTTATCAGTTTGGTTAGTCCGGTCAGTGTTTGCATCCCGCCACGTTCGCATGGCATTAAAAGCATCGGAGGCAAATGGTAGCCAGTTCGTTTGTATTGTGCCGTATTCATCGGTCGTAATGGATTCGCGTATTCGTAACAGATTATCAATATACTGGCAGTACCCTTCAGTAATAGCTGGAGCAAGTTGAGAATCCGAATCTTTGGGCTTTTGCTGATCGTCGGGATACGCGAACAGAATACGGTCGGTAAAACCGTTTTGATTGCGCCCGTCTTTAGCCAGTTCACTTAATACACCGGGTTGTATGGTTCCGGCCACTGGCAAAAACGGATCGTCAACGTGTTGAATACCGGCTGTTTTACGGCCCGATTTAATAGGCGAGAATGACCAGGCCGATAGCCAAAACTGTTCTTCACTCCCTTTATTATACCGTGTGAAATTCTTGAACCAACCGGCTAACTCATCCATAAACAACCCCAATCCAACGGGGTTACATTGATGCGTTTGCACTAAGAATTCCTGTGTTACGTCAGACACTAATGTAGTGCGATAAACGGGCGGGGTCATCGTGTCGGATAACCCTTCATCTTTACGTTGTTTCTTAGTTAGGCTCTCCCAGTGTTCGTATTCCTCTTTCTGTTGTCGAAATTGATGGTAAGCTACTTTATCAATCTGACGTAAAGGTTTCACGGCATATTCGAGCGGGCCGCTTTTGTTCGTTCCAGGCATTCCAACAAGAGCCAAATACATAACGGCCTTTTGCTCATAAGTACCATAACGCGTACCATAGCAATTACCTACGGCTACGCTGGTTGCATACAAAATGGCTGAACCTATCCAATCAGGCTTATAGAGCGAATGCCGTGCAGTTTGCTCAATAACTTGCTGTAACGGAGCGGGAAATACGCCGGTTGGAAACGGCCCTACGGTTGGCTGCTCCGATTGGTTTAGTTTATGTCCTAACGCCTGAACGTGATTTTGCAGGCTTTCAACCGTAATCCTGCCGTTAGGCGGGGGCGGTGTAGGGTTCCGGTTACTCATTGTTCCCCACCTGTTTACGGTTGCCTTTTTCAACCCACGTCAATAATTCAGCACGGTTAAAGTAGAGACGGTTGCCACGTTTCTTGTGAGGTATTGCCCGCTCAGATACAAGCGTATAGATTCGGGCGGCACTTAGGCGGGTAACTTGTCGGGCTAACTCAATACCGCCTATTTCATCGGGGGCGGTAACTGTAGCTTGATTTAATTTGATTGCCTTATCGACACAATCAAAAATGAGCGTTTCAAGGTCACTGCCTGAAAGCTGAATTAAAACAGATTTGGTAGTCATACGAACATTTTTTAGAGTTCATATGAGCAACCGCAACAAGCGGGAACATTAGGGAACATCAAGGGAACTGTTCCTTGATGTTCCATTTTTTCACCCAACAGGTTGATTTAGAAAGGATATAGCTTTTTGTTTAGTTTCCGTCTGAATTTTAGAATATCCGTCTTTTACTCTGGAATCTTTTAAACCAAGATAGACACTTAGAACGTGTTGGGAAATTAGATTTGGGTTTTGGGCTTGATCCGTTGCAACATCAGCTGAATGTTGGCTAAAAGTAGCCAGCCTACCGAAGAAGATAGCGTGTATTCGTAATCTTTGACGATGCGCCGAAAAAAGTTTG
>JANXVQ010000845.1 GCA_025351545.1 Spirosoma sp. | reverse complement strand
AGCCTGACCAAAGAACAGGAACGCATAGACCACTGTTGGAAGCATAAGAACCCAAATTTGAGTCTGCCAGGAGAAGCCGCCAGCAGTCATAAATTTGGATACTAAACTACCAATGACAATACCTCCGGGGAACCACATGTGAAACCGTCCGAACATTTTGTTCAACTTGTTGCTGGGATACATATCGGCAATCATCGGATTACAGGCAGCCTCTGTACAACCATTCCCAAAACCAATGAAGAACGTTGAGAATAACAAGCCTGTGTATCCTTCCGCATAAATAGTCATTAAAATTCCCAGTGTGTGCGCAAAAACGGCAACCTGCATAATCAATTTGGGCCCTACCGAGTGATACACGATGCCACCAATGACCATTGAAATAGGGAAGCCAAAAAAGAACATGGAATTGATAAAGCCTAACTGCTCGGCAGTCAGCCTGAATTCAGTACCCAACTGAGGCAGAATACCCGCCCTGATACTGAAGGAAAAGGCCGTAGTAATAATGGCAAGGCAACTGGCAAGAAATAGCCGCGAAGGATTAACAGTTTGATTCATTTGCTACGAGAGGGGATTTAATGGTTTATGAGGTTGAATAAAGAACAAAAGGCAATCGGCGGTATAAACTCCCCGTTAAATTGCTGTTTTTGTGCAAAATTTCCGAAAAATAAGAGAAAACCACTAATTTCCGGCCGCAAAAAAAAGAGTAGGTTCGCCAGAAACAGGTCTTGTCTTCGTATCGTTGCAATAAACTGTTGGCTGATTGTTGGAATATCTCTTTGTATGCGCGCAAATGCAACAGAATAAAAACGTTCATAGTCCAGTATAAATTATCCGTTACATACACTCAACTTAAACACCAATGCATAGAAAATTGCGAATGGGTATGGTTGGCGGGGGGCTCGATGCCTTCATTGGTGCCGTTCACCGCCGGGCCGCTGGTTTCGATGGTGAAATCGAATTGGTTTGTGGCTGTTTCAGCTCATCGCCCGACAAATCGAAGGCAGCAGGTCACGCGCTTTACCTACCCGAAGATCGAGTTTATTCGTCGTTTGTGGAGATGATTGAACGGGAAAAAGCCTTGCCCGAAAGCGAGCGTATGGATTTCCTTTCCATCGTGACGCCCAATCACATGCACTTTCCGCCTGCCAAAATGGCCCTCGAAAATGGCTTCCATGTGATGTGCGACAAGCCGATGACGTTGAATCTGGAACAAGCTAAAGAACTGGCAAAAATTGTTGAAAAATCAGGGCTCGTGTTTGGGTTAACTCATAACTACACCGGTTATCCGATGGTGAAAGAAGCCCGCGATATGGTTCGCAACGGCAAAATAGGCAAGATTCGGAAAGTGGTGGTGGAGTATCCGCAGGGCTGGCTGTCGAAAGATGAGGAACACAATGACTACAAACAGGCCATTTGGCGCACAGATCCGGCTAAATCGGGCGCTGCCGGTTGCATGGGTGATATTGGAACCCATGCCGAAAACTTGGCTGAGTACGTCACAGGCCTGAAAATTGACGAACTCTGTGCCGACTTAACGGCATTTGTGCCGGGCCGTCAACTCGATGACGATGGTAATGTGCTGCTTCGATTCGACAACGGTGCCAAAGGCGTTCTGCACGCCAGTCAGATTGCCAACGGCGAAGAAAATGCCCTGAAAATTTATGTCTGGGGTGAGCTTGGCGGTTTAGAGTGGCATCAGATGGACCCAAATACGCTAAAATATAAAACGCAGGAAGGACAGCGAATTATCCGGCCAAATGTGGGTAATTTATCGGCATCGGCATCGGCTCACTGGCGCTTGCCGGCAGGCCACCCCGAGGGATTTTTTGAAGCGTTCGCTAACCTGTATCGCAACTTTGCCTATGCTGTGAAGGCGCACATGGAAGGCCGTGATCCCGATCCTCTTTACGATTTCCCAAAAGCAGAAGACGGTGTTCGCGGGCTGGCATTTATCGACACGGTCATTGCCTCAAGTAGAGATGATTCTAAAAAATGGACGAAGTTTGTACGTTAAAAGAGCGAATGAGTGAATGAGTGAAAGTGCGAGGTCTGAAAACGAGAATATGGAGAATGAGGAGGACTTGGTCAGTGAGGCTTGGGTGG